>JASEGY010000062.1 GCA_030019105.1 bacterium
GGTCGAAAGATTTTGGGGTTGGCTATCCTTTGGAGTTCAGGCTTTAGCCTTTCATCTCTCTGCTTTTACTAAGGTTGTATAAGCTGTTCCCTTACCGCTCTCTCCTGCCTATCGAATTACGGACAGCTTGCCTTCGGCCATTCCTTTTGGAGTGTCAACTACATAGATATAGATACCGCTGGCGACTTCCCTTCCTCCGTCATTTTTGAGCCCTTCCCAGACAATATCGCCGCCTTCTCCGGCAAGGGTTTTGATCAGTTGGCCGGTTTGGCTGTAAATCCTGATCCGGCCTCCCCCGGTCAGAAGCCCGCTCCGGAAAGTGATCCCGGCGGCATCCGTTCCTGCGTAGAAGGGATTAGGAAAGGCGACCACGGCTGCTTCTTTTTTCTCTACCGGCACCTCGACGTCTCCACTCTCTGAATAATTAGAGTAACCGCAGATATTGACCGCCCTGATCCGATAGCGGTAGATGCCGGGCTCCAGGTTGGTATCGGTGTAGGTGACAGTATTGGCCGGGAGAGTAGTTATCCAGGAGTAGCTGCCGCCACTAATTCTCCTCTGGATCTCAAACCCGGTCTCATTATCTGAGTTATCTGTCCAGGTAAGGATGATTTCCCTTTCAACACCTATCCTGACAGAAAGATTAGCCGGGAAATCAGGCGGGCAACAGGTGCAAATTTCATTGGAGGGGTCAGAAAGACCCACCTCATTTATCGCCCTGATCCGGTAACAGTAATAATTGTTTGGCAGGATGTCCTCCTCCCGGTAGGTAGTCACCCCTGCGCCTACCTGAATCAAGGTCGTGTAATCACCCTTGTCCACCTTTCGCTCAATGACAAAGCCGGTTTCAAAGTAGGAGTTATCTCTCCAGGACAACCAGGCAACCGTGTCCGAAAGTGAGGAGAACTTCAAATCATCCGGCGGCTCAGGGGTTAAACAGCATTGAGGGAAACAGGCCTGGTTGGAATAGGGCGAGTCACCCTGCTCACCTTTAGCCTTGACCTGATAGCAATAGCTCAGGCCGGTCCGCAGGCCGGGATCACAATAGGTTGTAGCATCAGCAGATACAGTCGTTTCAGTCGTTACTCCATCCTGAACCCGTCTAATGACAAATCCGGTTTCTTCACCCGAATTATCCTGCCAGGAAAGGCAGGCCTCAGTCCTGGAACGGGCATTAAGAGAAAGTTCCGACGGGGCGGCAAGCACAGAACCTACCCCCAGAGAAGGCTGGATATCCTGAATAGCCTCACCGGTTAATCGTTCCTCCTCTCCGTTTACCAGGTAAATATCCCGGTTCCCGTTCCGATCAGAGGAAAATCCGATCCGGGAATAGTTCTCGTCAGGTGAAAAAGCGGGCGAGACATCATCAAATTCGTTATTGGTTACTTGCTTAAGATCAGCGCCGTCAATGGCCATGGTATAGATTTCATAGTCCCCCTCCCGGTTAGAGGAAAAGGCGATCCGGTCACCTGCAGGAGAGAAGCAAGGCTGCTGGTCATCTGATGGACCGGCAGTCACCTGCTTGAGACCAAGCCCATCAATCCCGATCATGTAAATATTACCCCCGGCGGAGAAGGCGATCTGAGTTTCATCCGGGGAGATACATGGATGGGAAACATTCTCTATACCTAAAGTCACGCTCTGGGATATTCCTGTAGCCATGTCCATAGTATAAAGCATTCCATCAGAGACAAAGACGATCCGGCCGCCATCCGGGAAAAATGAGGGTTCCCGATTCCGGCTTGGGTTATTAGTCAACTGCCTGAGTCCCGTACCGTCAATATTTATGACATAGATTTCCAGATCACCATCCCGATCAGAAGAGAAGACAAGCCGGGTCCCGTCAGGAGAGATATTCGGTTCCCAGTCTATCCCCGGAGAAGTAACAATCGCCCCCCTGCTGCTGCCATCTTCATTCATGAGGTAGATGTCATACTCGTTGCCTTCACCTGAGGCAAAGGCAATCTTAAGGGGCAAGGGGAGTGGAGACAGCGGGGTAGTGGCCGCGGCAGAGTTCGAGTAAGGAGAATCACCACCGGCCTCATTCCAGGCCCTGACCCGGTAGTAGTAAGTGGTCTCCTCTTCTAATCCAATATCCTGATAATCAACTAAGCCGGTGCCGGGCCGAGCCGGAATGGCCGCGATCTCGGTGTATGCTCCGACCGCCCCGGTTCTTCTCTCAATCTTAAAGCCGGCTTCATCTAAGGAATTATCTTGCCAGGCAAGGTTGATCCGGCTGCTTGAGACCGCCTTGACCGTCAGATTGGCCGGGGCAATCGGAGGGGAAGCGCTGGTGGTAAAACAGGCCTCTGCATAAGAAGAATCCCCTATTTTATTGTAGGCAAAGAGACGGTAACAATAAGTTGTTTCCGAAGCAAGGCCGGAGTCAAGATAAATTTCTGTCCCGGCCATGACCAGGGCGATAGTATCAAAGTCATCCGCCGCCCCTGTCCTTCGTTCAATCCTGAAACCTGTCTCATTATCGGAATTGTCACTCCAGCTTACCATGATGGAAGAACCCGTTATTTCCGAGCCTTTCAGATCAGTGGGAGCGGCCGGCGGGATATCCGGGGTAGTCGCATCAGCCACATTGGAGTAGCCGGAACTGCCATCTAAGTTGTAGGCCCAAATCCGGTAATAGTAAGTAGTCTTAGAAGCAAGGCCCGGGTCGGTATAAGTAGTAGTATTTGCTGTCGGTATTATCTTTACTAAAGAGTAGTCTGCTTCACCCTTCTGACGTCTTTCTATTTTAAAACCAAGTTCATTATTAGAATTGTCTTCCCAGTCGAGCCGAATCTGAGCGCCTGGAAGGGCAGTGGCTTCTAAATCATCCGGTGCTGCGGGCAAGAGGTCACCTGTCGCCGCACATGCCTCATCTGAAGGCGCTGAGGTCGCATATAAATTATAGGCCCTGACCTGGTAACAGTAAGTGTTTTCGGGATTGACCTCAGTATCTAAATAAGTAGTTACCGCAGCCGGCAATTCTTTTATCCGGACATAATCCCCTGCATTGATCTTCCTTTCGATCTTGAAGCCGGTTTTATCATCAGAGATTGCCTGCCAGGAGAGATAGATAAGATTGGTTGACCTGGCCTCAGCCCGAAGGTTATACGGAGGAGAAATGGTTCCAATTACATTAACCTGGGCCGGCAAGACAGCATCGACCGGGATAATCCGGACTGAAGTATTCGTCAGCATAAAGCCTGATAGCTCTAATTTACCGGCAGCCGAAGAGTTGCCAATGGACTTAAGGTCTATTTTAGCCAGAGAACCGGCCCCATCTACTCCCGCCAGTCCGGGGACGTTAATGGTGACCCTGTAATTCCCGGGTGACAAAAGATTTCCCCTTGGCGTGGCCGAAGCAGTCAGGCCTCCCGGACGGGGTGGCTCTTGCACTTTGAAAACAAGCGAATCAAAGACCAGGTTAAACTCAACCGTATTAAGGTCCTCAATCTCAGTGATCTCTACTGAAACCTCAAAGGTGCCACCGGCCTGAACATCAGCCGGGGCGACTACCTTAACTACAGTTCCCAGCGCCGGAATGTTTACCTCGACCTCATTAGAATAACCTGAGTCTCCGAACTGGTTATATGCCCTTACCCGATAATAGTAAGTAGTCGCCGGGTTAATATTCAAATCAGAATAGGTCTTTGTGCCGGCCGGGACAGTTCCTGTCAGGGAATAGCTTTCCCCTGCCTTCTTTCTCTCGATCTTAAAGCCGGTCTCGTTATCGGACTTATCCTGCCACTCCAGATCGACCGCCAGGCCAGCTTGGCCCGCCAGGCCGCTCTCCGCAACCGTGGCCTTCAGGCCGGTTGGCGGGGAAGGGGGAATATCCCAGGTAGCAGCCGGAGCCTCATTAGAATAGAATGAATCTCCCACCTGATTGTAGGCCCTGACCCGGTAGACATAATTAGTATTTGGCTTCAGGCCGCTGTCGGAATAAGTCTTTGTATTGGCCGGGACGGTGGCTATCCCGGAATAAGAGTAGTCCCGCCACTGTTTTCTCTCAATCCTAAAACCGGTTTCGTTATCGGAATTATCCCGCCAGGTGATATTAATAGAGCTGCTTGATAAGGCCACGGCTATCAGGCCGGCCGGAGGAGCGGGCGGGATATCCGAGGTAACGGCTCCAGCCTCGTTGGAATAGGCTGAATGACCCATAAGGTTGTAGGCCCTGAGCCGGTAGTAATAAGTAGTGTCCGGCTCAAAAACCCAGGAGTCGGTATAGGTCCTTGTATTGGGCGGGACGTCTCCTGCTAAGAACCAACTCTCCCCTTCCTTTCTCCGCTCGATCTTGAACCCGGTCTCGTTATTGGAATTATCCTGCCAGGTGAGATTGATCACATTATTGGTTAAAGCTGCTGCGGTCAGATTAGTCGGCGGTGAGGGCGAAACATCCCAGGTAACGGCCTGGGCTTCATTGGAATAGTCTGATGAGCCCCCGGAATTAGACGCCCTGACCCGGTAGTAATAAGTAGTGTTGGGCTTCAAGCCGCTAAGGTCAGAGTAATTCGCTGTATTGGCCGGCACAGTCTTCAGGAGGAACCAGGCTCCCCCTTTGATCTTTCTTTCGATATCAAAGCTGGTCTCATTATCAGAGCGGTCACTCCAGGCCAGTTCGATCTGATTACTCGATACAGGCCAGGCCACCAGATTACCGGGGGGTGAGATCAGGGGGCCGGTGATGAAAACCATGTCCGGGGTGATTGAATCAGGCGTTATCTCCTTGCCCGAAGAATCTCCAAAGAAATAAGCCGAAAGTCTTATTTGACCGGATCCTCCGGAATAACCAATGGCTTTAAACCTCATCCGGACCAGTTCCCCGCCTCCGGTTACCTCCTTTCCTAATACGGCCTGGAAACGATTATTGAGGATGCTGATGCCTGGATTGGCCGAAGATATCAGGCTTCCGGCCTCAAGGGAGAGGAGTTGAAGGATATTATTATTATAATCTACGATGAGGAATACGGTTTTTAAACCTTGCACCCAGCTCAGCTCGATGGTGGCCTCAAATTCTCCTTCAGGGGCGACTGTCTCAGGCGCTTTAACTTCAAGGATGAACAACGGGGGGGTGGCGGCCTGGGCCTGCTTGGAATAGCCGGAATCACCTACATAGTTATAGGCCCTGACCCGGTAATAATAGGTAGTCTCCGGCGCAAGGGCATTATCCTGATAGGTAGTCACATTGGCTGCAACAGTAGTTATCTGAACCAAAGCTCCACTTCCCTCTCGCCGCTCAATCTTAAAGCCGCTCTCATTATCCGAGTTATCCGTCCATTCCAGATCAATCCGGCGGCTTGATACTGGGCGGGCAGTCAGGTTGGCCGGGGACTGGGGCGCAATGTCTCTGGTAGAGACGCAGGCCTCTTTTGACCAATCCGACTCACCATCGCTGTTGTAGGCCCTCACCTGGTAGCAGTAAATGGCCTCTTTTGAAAGTCCTTCATCTTCATAGATGGTTTCATTATCGGAAGTAGTATAAATCCGGCCATACCCTCCCCCATCCGTTTTCCGATAGATTTCGAACCCGGACTCATTATCCGAATTATCGCTCCAGGAGAGCCTGATCCGGCTCGTTGAGATGACCTCCGGGTTGAGGTTCCCAGGCGGGGCAGGTATATCAAAGATCCGGAGCTCAATCTCTACGACAGCCGGGATAACAGGTTCCGGGACAACTATTAATTCTCCGGCGACATTCCCCAAATCAAGGTCAGCCAGGCCAATTTTCCCTTTAGCCGGGGCAGAACCAATAGCCTTAAATTTCATCTCTACCAGGGCTCCGCTTCCAGTGAAACTATTGGGGTTCGGAATAAGGAGATACCTGTTGGCCGTCATGGTGGGATTAAGCGGGGCAAGCGCCTCACCAGGGGCAGCCGAGATAAAACGAAAGAGCTCAGGGTCAAAATCCGGCAAAAAGTAAACAGACTTCAGGTCAGCCACAGAGGTTACGTAGAGGGTGGCCTTGAAGGTGTCTCCTTCTGTGACGGCTGCGGGGGCATTGATCCGGACTCTGAACGGTCCCAGGGTTGCGGCTGAGGCCTCGTTTGAGTAAGCTGAATCGGCCGGAAGGTTATAAGCCCTGAGGCGATAGAAATAGGTCGTTTCAGGGCTAAGCCCCTCATCTAAGTAAATGGTTGTATTAGCCCCTAATACGGCTATCTGCCGATATGCTTCTCCCACCGTTTTTCTTTCGATCTTAAAGCCTATTTCATCGGTCGAATTATCCTGCCAGGAGAGCTCAATCTGGCTGGTTGAGATAGGCTTCGCCGTAAGGTTGGCTGGCGGTGAGGGGCCGATAGGGATGGTAACCGTTATATAGTCAGGCCTGGTTTTGGTATCACTTCCACATGGGCCGCTTACGGTCAGGCTCACGGTGTAGGTATCAGCCGTGGTGTAAGTATGTGATGGTTGCTGGGTCGTTGAAGTCTGCCCATCCCCGAAGTCCCATAACCAGGAGGTAACATTACCCGTAGAAAGATCGGTAAAGGTAACAGCTAAAGGTTGGTAGCCGCTGGCAGGCATGGCTGTAAAGCCGGCCTTAACCGCATCTACGGTTAGATATTGGGTCCTGGTATCTGTCCCACAGTTGCCGGTCACAGTCAGGCTTACCGGGTAGCTGCCGGTAGTGGTGTAGGTGTGGGATGGATTCTGATCCTGGCTGCTCGCCCCATCCCCAAAATCCCAGAACCAGGAAATAATATCGCCCGTAGAGATATCGGTAAAGGTCACGATCGATCCTGAGCAGGGATCAGTGGAGCTAAGAGTGAAATTGGCAGAGAGAGAGGGCAGAACAGTGATGTAGCTGATTTTGGTCTCGGTATCACTCCCGCAAGGGCCGGTTATGGTCAGGCTTACGGTGTAGGTGTCCGCCGTGAGGTAAGTATGAGATGGATTCCGGGCCGTGCCGGCAGATCCATCCCCAAAGTCCCACGACCAGGAGGTAATGGTCCCCGTAGAGTTATCAGTGAAAACAACCTCTGATCCGGCACACGGACTGGTGTCGCCGGCCGCGAAGTCAGCCGCAGGAGAAGAAACCACCGTAATATAATCGGTCATGGTCTCGACATCGGTTCCACAGGGGGCGGTCACCGTCAGGGTCACCGTGTAGGTGCCGGCCGCACTGTAAGTATAGGATGGATTCTGGTCGGAGCCGGTCCGGCCGTCCCCGAAGTTCCATGACCAGGAGGTGATCGGTCCGGTGGAATTATCGGTAAAGGTGATACTTGATGCTACACAGGGATTGGTGTTATTAACGGTAAAGTTAGCGGAAGGAGGAGAGCCTACGGTGATGTAATTGGTTCCGGTTTTGGTATCGGTGTTGCAGTTGCCGCTCACGGCCAGACTGACCGTGTAGGCGCCGGCAGCGCTGTAAGTATGGGCTGGATTCGGGGCGGCGCTGGTCTGGCCGTCCCCAAAATTCCATAGCCGGGAGGTGACCGGCCCCGTAGAATTATCAGTGAAAGTAATTGATTGAGCCGGGCAGGGATTAGTCGGACTAACCGAGAAACCGGCGGTTACTCCGGCTATGACAGTAAAATTGGTCTTGGTCTCAGTATCGCTTCCGCACGGGCCGCTTATGACTAAGCTCACCGTGTAGGTGTCAGCCGTGAGGTAAGTATGTGATGGATTTTGGGCCGTGCCGGTGTCTCCATCTCCAAAATACCACAGCCAGGAGGCAATGGTTCCGATAGAGTGATCAGTGAAAACAACCGCTGCTCCGGCACACGGAATAGTGGTGTTGGCCGTAAAGTCGGCCGTAGGGGAAAGAACAACAGTAATGTAGTTGGTTTTGGTCTCGGTATCTGTTCCGCAGGAGCCGGTCACGGTTAGACTCACGGTGTAAGAACCGGCTGTGGTGTAAGTATGCGATGGATTCGTGGCCGGGCTGGTGTCCCCATCCCCGAAATTCCATAAGCGGGAGGTAATGCTGCCCGTGGAGGTGTCAGTGAAGGTAACCCCTGAGCCTACGCAGGGGGTGGCAGAGCTAACGGTAAAATCAGCCGCAGGGACAGCCCTTACTGTAATATAATTGCTCTTTGTCTTCGTATCACTCCCGCAAGAGCCGGTCACGGTCAGGCTCACCGTGTAAGTGCCGGCCGCAGAATAGGCATGAGCTGGATGCCGGGACGTGCTGCCCTGGCCATCCCCGAATGTCCAAAGCCAGGAGGTGATGCTGCCGGAGGACTTGTCAGTAAAACCAATTCCTGAACCGACACACGAGATGGTCGTGCCGGCCTCAAAGTTAGCCGCAGGTGAAGAGGCTGCCGTGATATAGTCGGTTTTGGTTTTAGTATTAGTTCCACAATGGCCGATTACGGTCAGGCTTACCGTGTAAATGCCGGCAGCGGTGTAGCTGTGAGTCGGGTTCCGCAAGGCGCTGGTGTCCCCATCCCCAAAGGCCCAGGCCCAGGAGGTAATGCTGCCCGTGGAGGTGTCAGTGAAGGTAACCCCTGAGCCTGCGCAGGGCGTAGTAGAGCTGACGGTAAAATCGGCCGCAGGAGGGACGGTTACTGTAATGTAATTAGTCTTTGTCTCCGTATCACTGCCGCAGGGACCGGTCACGGTCAGACTAACCGGATAGGTTCCTCCGGTGGTGTAAGCATGGGTGGGATTTGAATCCGAGCTGATTCCCCCATCCCCAAAGTTCCACCACCGGGAGGAAATGGTTCCGGTTGAGACATCAGTAAAGCTTACTGTTGTCCCGAGGCAAAGGCTGGTGGAATCGGCCCGGAAATCAGCGGCTATGCCGGCGGTGATGTAGTTGGTCTTAGTTTTGGTATCGCTTCCGCACGGGCCGCTTACGGTCAGGCTTACTGTGTAGATGCCGGCGGTGGTGTAGGTATGAGATGGATTTCGAGCAGTGGTATCAGGGTTCCCATCGCCATTAAGGTCCCACGACCAGGAGGTAATAGTACCGGTAGAGCTATCCGTAAAGGTAACCGCCGAAGTAAGGCAGAGGGTGGTAGAACTGGCCGAAAAATCAGCGACTATGCCGGCGGTGATGTAGTTGGTCTTAATTTCGGCATCAGTTCCGCAAGGACCGGTCACCGTCAGGGAGACCGGATAGATACCAGTCGTGGTGTAGGCATGAGATGGATTCGAATCCGAGCTGACGCCGCCATCCCCAAAGTTCCATGACCAGGAAGTAATAGTACCGGCAGAACTATCCGTAAAGGTAACCGCCGAAGTAAGGCAGGGGGTGGTAGAACTGGCGTTAAAATCAGCCGTAATAGCTACATTGGGCACGACCGTGATGTAATTGGTTTTGGTTTCAGGATTAGAGCCGCAGGGGCCGGTTACCGTTAAAGTAACCGTGAAAGTGCCGGTATCAGTGTAAGTATGCGATGGATTCGTAGCCGTGCCGGTATCCCCATCCCCAAAGTCCCACAACCGGGAGGTGATGTCGCCGATAGAGGCATCCGTGAAATTCACCGTCGAGCCGGCGCAGGCGGTTAATGGTGTTGCTGAGAAACCGGCCTTGATTCCGGCCGTGATGTAGTTGGTCTTTGTCTTTGTATTGCTCCCGCAGGGCCCGGTCACGGTCAGGATTACCGTGTAGATGCCGGCCGTGGTGTAGGTATACAATGGATTCTGGGCCGTAGAGCCCGGACTACCGTCCCCGAAATTCCATGACCAGCCGCTAATGTTACCGGTAGAATGGTCAGTAAAGCTGACGGCTGCTCCAACACAGGGAGTAGTATCGCCGGCTGTAAAGTCGGCTGAGGGGGCGAGAACTACAGTAATATAATTGGTCCTTGTTTTAGTATCAGTCCCACAGTCTCCGGTCACCGTTAATTTTACCGTGTAAGTGCCGGTATTAGTGTAAGTATGCGGTGGACTTTGGGCTGTAGAACCCGGACTCCCGTCCCCAAAGTCCCACCACCAGGAGGTGATGCTGCCGGTGGAGTTGTTAGTGAAACTAACGGCTGATCCAGAACAGGGGGTAGTAGTGCTGGCCGTAAAGCCGGCTACAGGAGCAGCGCCTACGGTGATGTAGTTATTCTTTGTCTCGGAATCGCTTGTACAAAGCCCGGTTACGGTCAGAGTCACGGTATAGTTGCCGGCAGCGGGGTAAGTGTAGGAAGGGTTCTGAACCGTGGTGTCCGGAATTCCATTATTATCAAAGTCCCACGACCAGGAAACAGCGCCGGTAGAGTTATCAGTAAAGCTGACGGCTGATCCGACACAGGGAGTGGTATCGCTGGCCGTAAAATCAGCCGAGGGAGGAGAGATCACCGTAATATAGCCGGTCTTGGTTTCGCTGTCGGTTCCACAGTCTCCGGTTACCGTTAGAGTTACTGTATATGTCCCCGAAGCGGAATAGGCGTGGGAAGTATCCGAATCCGAACTGGTATTTCCATCCCCGAAGTTCCACAACCAGGAGTTAATATTAGTCCCGCTGGAACTGTCGGTGAAGTTGATAGCTACTGAGGGACAGGGAGTGGTATCACTCACTGTAAAGTTAGCCACTGGCGGCATACAGACAGAAACCGTAGCCGGGAATACATGGCTGCAACTGACGGGGATAGGCTGGAGATTACTATCTGCTAAGTCTATACATTCAGTCTCAGGAATACCAGAAAAATTAACCAGAGTCAACTTACTCTGAGGACTACCGACAACTTTAAAATCTACTTCAGCTAAAGGGCCTGTTCCTGTAACTGGAGGCCATGTTGGTGGATTACCCGGGTGCCTGATTATGACAATAACCCAGCCGGCTCCATTATCACAATTGACCCGCCTTACAGTATAGGAACTGCTTACCCTGCTTATCAGGCTTCCGACCCTGGTAGAGATAGGATCAATAGATCCATCCGCACATGATGATGTGGAAAACTGAAGAACAGCCGGATCAAAGGTCAACTTAAACCTGACCATAACCAAATTGTTTACTGGATCCTGACTTTCATCTATCTTCACCTTAGCCGTAAAGGTGTCACCTAAGTTTACCGAAGCAGGGGCCTCAATGCTTACCGCAACAAAGGCATCAGCCAAGCCCGGAGCAAGGACAAGAAACATGCTTATGACCAGCACCCATATTGCCGTTTTCTTAAATCCTTTCATATTTTTATGCGTCTCCTCTATTTGATAAATGTTCCCACTCTTCTTTTAAAGAATTGATAATCTCCTTTACATCTTTAGGGTCTATATTGAAATGCGCTTCGGGATTTCCTGAGGGATGTAAGTGCCATCCTCTTATACTATTACCCCGCAACATTTGCGTTGTCCGCGAGAATTCTGGAGTAATCCACAAGTGTCTAAAGTTAGAAAGTGCACTAAAGTGCCTAAAGTTGAAGAAAGCCGGCCTACTTTAGACACTTAAAACTTTAGGCACTTAAGGCACTTAAGGTTGGTTGCGGCTTCGCCGCGCTATGTTATCAAAATCTATTCCCCAAATCCTTTTATTACCTTCGACAAGTGGGCATTGTCCATCGTTTGGGCAAAAAGTGCTTGAGCAAATTGGGTGTTGTAGTTGCAGAGCTTGCTCTGCCGTAATGTCGAGCAAGCTCGACCACTACAAAATTGATCCCATTGCCCAAACGATGGACAAGGCCAACAAGTGCAAATGCAGTAGTACCCGTCTGCTCATTGAAGTATATTTGTAATAATCGATTGTTCTTAAGAATCGCCCGCCCCTTGAAGATAAATACCTCTGTCTGAAAGTCAACCTGTTCAACAAATTTAAGGTTGGAAAGTTCGTGTAACAAAGAACGCAGAAATCGATTTATATCCATTGCCCCTTTAAGGTTTCATAATGCTTTTTTAACGTTTCAGCTTCTTCCCATTGCCAGAAATCTTGTTCAACATTAAAGGAATAAGCATCTTTTCCCAAGGACTCATCTTTTATCTTTTTCTTAAATCCCTCGAAACTCGTTTTCCATTTGATTTCAAGTTTTGAGATTGTTTCCTCAAGGCTTTGCAGTTTCAATTTCAGGTAATCTGAAAAAACCTTGTGAAAGGCATCATCAATGTCTTTTGCATTAGTAGTTTCAATCAGGAACTCTCCTAATTTGGGTGAAATTGCAGGCATGTTAATCATCTCCTTTATACAAAATCAGGCAATGAGGCCAAAGTGTTTCTTCCTTCCTCAAAATAAAACCCAGCTTCTTCTAACAGTTCTCTTAATGTTCCTTTTCTTGAAGTTTCTTCAAAAAATATTCCAATAGCTTCTCTTAGATTCTTTCTGGCTTCTTCAATACTCTTACCACACGAAGCCACATCAATCTCCCGACAATAAGAGGTATACTTAGCGCGGCCTCTGGCCGCAACCAAACCAATTTTGGATTGCAGATTGCG
>JASEGY010000630.1 GCA_030019105.1 bacterium
TCCGCAATCGTAACATTCTCGCGCACAACGCAAATGTTGCGGGGTAATAGTATAGTAAAGTTACTTCAATAGTCTTAAATAAATAAATATTATGATAATCTGCTACTCCTAAATATCTCTCTTCAGGAGAAAAACTCATAGCCAACTCTCCGCGAAGAGTATCAAATGTTCTTATCAATTTGCCCTGTCTATTAAAGAAAAATAGACGATTTTTGTGAGCCTTTGGGTCTCCATAACTAGCCACTATATAATTCCCCTTAGGTGAGACAACTATATTATCTGGTTCAAGATTATCAATTTCATATCTCCACAATTCTTCCCCTTTATTGTTAAATGCTACTACCTTATCTGTTCCTTGAGAGGCCAGAAGGGTTCCATCTTCAGAAAGCGATACCTCCCCCCAGTGTAATGGGAGTTCTACCCGTTTTATAAGATTACCTCCTTTATCATAAAAATAGAACCCACCAATACCTGTCGGTATATCGCCTCCTCGCATACCCCATCTTCCTACAGCATCTCCTGTTGACGAAATTATTGAACCTGGACAATTCTCTTTCTTCCAAAGAGTATGTCCATATCTATCTCTCAATTCAGTAGTGGCAACATATTTTCCCCCTTTATCAGTAACCACGTATTCCTTTATAGCCACATATCCCCCATTTGGGGAAATAGCAGCAATCTTTTGGTACTTACTCAGTTTGATTTCAGATTCTACTTCCTCCCCATTTTGGTTAAAGAATGTGATCTTCTTACCATAATTTGTGACTACAGACCTCGTGCTTTCATATCTGGAATAAGGGCAATTTCTGGACAGTCTTGATTGACAATAAGCAAGTATAGTATGCAGATTGATAATAAAGTAGTCTGATGATTAGAGATTGACAGATGCGACTGTCCAATTATTGCACAACTGCCTGTGGCCAAAAGGCTTATTGTCGATTTGGCGAGGGCAAAGCACGAGGTCTGGACTAACGCAAAACCAAGGACAGGAGCTACCTCTGAAGCCTTTTTTGCTCCCTCTAACAAACCGGATGAAGGGATGAAACCTACGTTTGTAATCTGGTCAAACTCCTTCTCCCATATTAGCTCAAGCTTTAGCTCTTCTTTTTTTTCCCCCTTCTCTGTCTTCCTTCCAGTTGCTTTCTCAACCTTTTCTTCTTCCTTTTGCTCAGGTTCAAACTGCTTTTGTTCAACCTCAACCTGGACAGTTGCCTCTTCTTTTTCCACCTTCTTCCCCATAGCCAGACCCAGCCCCGCCATCATCAGGATTGAGACCAGGCTGCTTACCAGTATCCACCTTCCGGATTTAATCATCATCTTCATCCCCCTTTCATTTTAATTTCGGATTTCGGATTGCAAATTGCGAATTGCGAATTGAAACAAATTGGGACGGTTCAAAATCGTCTATTTTCTTGTGAAACCTTACGCGCGGTTAACCTCCCGCAGGTTTAGAACCTGCGGGAGGTTTATTTACTCAGCCGCAAGCTTTCACAGTAAGGTGAACCATCCCAACAAATTCGATCCACAATTCAACTCGACTATTTCCCTTTAAACTGAGCACTACTTTATACTCAACGCGGGCATAATCTGCGATTTTTATAACTGTTAAGAGGAACACAGATTTCACAGATTATACAGAGTTCATTTCACAGATTTTTTCTCAAGCTACAATTTTTTTCCATTCGGAGGCGAGGCACACTGATTTTTGACGGCACTTCAAGTGGTTGATATTCAAGCAGTTGATATACTTCAAGCGATTATAACTGATTCTTTTTTAAACGTCTGAAACTGTAACGTAAGTAAAGAATCCAACTCTTTTTTATGTATTGTATGGGTTTCATTCAGTACCTTTAAGATTGCTGCTTTGAAAGAAACAAATTCTGAGTAATATTTGGA
>JASEGY010000631.1 GCA_030019105.1 bacterium
TATATTGTAGTTTTAACAGTCAAGACCACTATATAGAGGCTGAGTAGTTACGATGCAAGATTACTATGGCTCAAATAGAATGGACTGATGAAGCAAGAAAAAAGATTCGTGAGTATGCTGATTACATAGTTGCTGAATCTTGTTCAAAAAATATTGCCCAAAAGTGGATCGATTCTGTTATCAAATCAGTCTCAAGGTTAGAAATATTTCCTGAATCAGGTGCGCCTTATTACCGATTCAAACAATTATTTCCAGAGAAGACAAGATATATTGTGGCCGGCGCTTACAATGTTGTATACAAATATGAAAAAGATTCGGATAGAGTGGGATGGTTCACTTTAGTGTGAAGCTTGCGGGTATGTAGATAACTGTTTGTAGTAGCAAAGCTTGCTTTGCTTGAGTAGGATTAGCAGAGCAAGCTCTGCGACTACAAGTTGATCGGAAGAAATCACAGGAAAAACGATGAAAATGAACCGTCCCGATAGAGTTGTAATTTTAACAATCCATCACAGCGCACAGGAAGATTCGTTGCTAACTATAAACAGATAATAATTAGGGAGGAATAATAATGCTTGAAAAAGCGCTTACAGGTAATCGAGGATACTGGACGTGGGTGTTTATCTTACTGGCCCTTATCGGGGCGGGTTTTTTCTGCTATCTCAGGCAATTTCAGGAGGGCTTGGGAATAACGGGCATGAGCCGGGATGTTTCCTGGGGTTTATATATCTCTCAGTTTACCTTCCTGGTTGGAGTAGCTGCCTCGGCGGTGATGGTGGTTATTCCATATTATCTGCATAATTATAAGGTCTTTGGCAAGATTACCATCCTGGGAGAGTTCCTGGCTATTTCTTCTGTTCTTATGTGTCAATTGTTCATTTTTGTTGATATGGGGCAGCCAACCCGTATTTTGAATGTCATCCTTCATCCCACGCCTAATTCCATCATATTCTGGGACGTGGTCGTCCTTACTGGATACCTCTTACTTAACCTTTTGATCGGCTGGACCGTACTGGGCGCTGAACATAAAGGAGTAGCCCCTCCTGCCTGGGTAAAGCCATTTATCTATCTGTCTATCCCCTGGGCCGTCAGTATTCACACGGTGACGGCCTTTCTCTATGCCGGGCTCCCTGGAAGGCATTTCTGGTTAACCGCTATTATGGCCGCCCGTTTTCTTGCCTCTGCTTTTGCCGGTGGGCCGGCCCTGCTGATTATCCTCTGTCTGATAGTAAGGAAATACAGCAAGTTTGATCCTGGCAAAGAAGCTATCCGGGCATTGGGGAAGATTGTTACTTATGCCATGATTGCCAATGTATTCTTCCTGGGGCTGGAGTTTTTTACCGCCTTTTACAGTAATATCCCCGGACACATGCATCCCTTCGAGTATCTTTACGTTGGCTTAGAAGGACATGGAAGGCTGGTTCCTTTAATGTGGACATCTTCTATACTTGCCGTGCTATCCCTTGTCCTTTTGATCAATCCCGGGACGCGAAATAAGGAAAGCACCTTAGCCGTTGCCTGTGGGGCGGTCTTCATTTCTTTATGGATCGACAAGGGATTTGGTTTGGTGGTAGGCGGATTTGTGCCTAATCCTTTTGAAAAAGTAACCGAATATTGGCCGACGCTACCTGAATCGGTTATCTCTCTGGGTATCTGGGCAATCGGATTCCTGACCCTTACGGTCCTTTATAAGATCGCGGTTTCAGTTAAGAATTATTAAAAGAGTAATTGCTCAATATAAGTGTTCACGGAACGCTGAAATTAGAAATTAGAAATTGGAAATTAGAAATTATAGCTCTTAAGATAAATATTTTGGGGTAAGCGAATCCAAGATAGGCTATATAGCTTTCGGAGTTAATCCTTTAGGATTTCATTACTTATGA
>JASEGY010000632.1 GCA_030019105.1 bacterium
AAAAGACAGGTTGTTAGGGTGATTTCTTACGTTTTTTAACTACGTCCCCCATGTTTCCCCAATTACCGTCCCCCTCAAAATCCCATCGATAAACTTGAATCGTTCCCTTAGGGTCTTTACCATCTGTTGTGAAATTTACGGTCAGAGGAGCCGGCCCTGAGGTAGGGTTAGCTCCGGGAATGGCCATCAATCTCTTAGGTATTTCAGCCCGAAGACCATAGTGAAATTGAGCGATGATCATGGCATCAACGATGTCTATCCGGTCATTACCGTTCACATCGGCATAATTGGGTTGAGGTATGACAGGTTCTATGCCGACTAAATACCTGGCAATCAACAAAGCATCGTCTATATTTACCGCTCCATCCCCATTGGCATCGCCCAGGTCTATCGCATAGGCAGGCAGATTAAATAAGACGATAACCATTATGCCCACCTTTCGGTAACGTTATATAACAATTTTAATTCCAGCTATACTATTTTATGTAGCCTGAGTGATTTAGTTCCCGGTGGCGCTTTCAGCTTTCGGTAATTTTATATGACAACCTCAGCTTTTGCTATACCATTTTATACTATTTCATAATTAAGATTGTTTAAAAAAATTAAGCGAATAATGGGATTATGGTGAAAATAAGGGTAATAATTATCCTTGATCCTTTATATTTAGCTTTAGCCCTCATCTTTTCTCCTTTCTACTTAGAGCCTATCCCAAAACCTCTCCCGCATAACCAGAAACCAGGTTTTGGGCACTGGGTCCGTTGGATGGGATTGTTTAAGGATAACCCCTTTGATGACCTAAGAATAACGGATGCCATCCGCTGTAGCGGCTATCCCGCTATGCAAAGGGCCGTTACGTCATTATTCCCATTCAACGGACCCAGTGCCGTAATCCCTGGCCGCGTTATTTCCCGCGCTCTCGTTCCTTCCGGTCAATGAACTTCTGCAGGCGCTCTGGCCCCATTTCGTACAGGTCTTCCAAAAGTCGGTCCTCGCCGATCTCCTGGATGAATTTTTTTTCGCCAATCTGCCGGATAACTTTTTTTTCGCCGATCTCCTGGATGAATTTTTTTTCGCCAATCTCTTCAATCAGGATGCGCGGGCCAAACAGGTCGATGATGTCCTTCACGTTGGCCAAGTTGCGATAGGCTTCGACATTGATCCCTTCCATTACCAAAACCTCCTTCATCGCACGCGCGTGAAACGCGATGGCCTGCTCCATAAACAGCGGATGCTCCCGCGCATACTTCAGCACAAACTTCGCAATCTCACGCTCACGTGGCCCCTGGTAAACCATCAACAAGGGCAAGGTCTCCAGGCTCAAGGGCAGTTCTTGCAGATGCACGACCACCAACGGGTTGCCCATAAAAACAGTGCGCCACAACCCGGAACCAAGTGGTTCCACGGTTCCCAACTCCCGCTGCACAAGGGAGAAAAACGTCTCGGAGGCACGACTGACCAGGAGCCAGAGGGTAACATGGGCCGTTTGCTCGAGATTTTCTGTCAGCCGATAGAGGAGGTGGTCCACACATATCTTGCACAACACCCGCCAGGTAGCCCATTCCCCTGGACTTTCCAGTTCCACCAATGTGGCTATACCCAGGTGATTGTATGGGAAGACCAGGTCCTGGTCCGGATCCCGTTTCACCACCATCACGTCTACGCGAGTAGGCAGCGCCGCTACACCATGTTCCGGATCGATGCGCAGGTGTGAAGCCAACAAGTAGCGCAACCCATCCACCAACACCGGATGCCATTGCTTACGCTCCTCGGGTCTCTCAGGCATCGCGAAATTCAGTCTCCCTTCTCGCCCTTGCTAAGTGGCTGTGTATAGTGCTTAAGAAAAAGATTTTGGGGTTGGCTATCAATTGGAGTTTAGGCT
>JASEGY010000633.1 GCA_030019105.1 bacterium
GGCACTTAGAAAATCGAGATTTTTCCCAAAGGGGTGTCGAAATCCACGATATAACCTAATACATGATATATTAATTTAGCCGCCAGAAAATCCGGAGAAATATTTCCTGGGTGGGGGCACAATTCAACTACATCTAATCCGACTATTTGACGTTGGCCGGCCACATCCTTAAGCAGATCAATCAGTTGATACCAGGAAAGGCCCCCTGGTTCCGGGGTCCCTACTGCCGGCATACAAGAAGGATCAAGGACATCTAAATCAATACTTAAATAAACCCGGGCTGAAAGAGAATCAATCAGTTGATTTAACCAGGCGGCTTTCTCTTGCATCATTCTGGCCGGGTAAGTTCTTATTCCTGTCTGGCTGATGTAATCTGCTTCCTCTTTAGATAAACTTCTCCGGCCGGCCTGAATAAGAGGTATGCCTTCGTCAATAATCCTTCGTCCCACACAGGCGTGACTGTATGGGGTTCCCTGGTATTCATCTCTAAGATCAGCATGCGCATCTAAAAAGAGCACGGATAAATCATCGTATCTCTTTTTAAAGGCCCGAATAGCGCCTAAGGTGATAGAGTGTTCTCCACCAACCATTACCAGAAACTTTTCTGCCTCTAAATGACGATTAACCTCTTTTTCTATCACCCTGAGCATTCCTGACGGCCCACTCATTACCGGAATAAGCTCCTCTACGGTAGTGATGCCTACCTGGTAAATTTCCGTTTCAAGCTCCTCATCAAACAACTCCAGGTTTCTGGAAGCAGTTATGATCGCTCTCGGGCCATCTCTTGTCCCTGTCAGGTAGGAAGTAGTTTGATCATAAGGAACAGGTAGAATAACGACTTTGGCAGTCTCATAAGAAGAGAACCGTTTCGGAAGTCCCCCAAAGTTATATGGCAGTTGATTTGCATCGTCCGGCATATATTTAATTATCAGTTATTAATTTAATTGTTAAGATGCTATCGACCTTCGTTCTTCCAGATTAATTACCCTGGCCTTTTTTATGTCAAAAGGATAATCGCGACCGCGCTCTATGAGGTTTGTTTCCATACGCTTAATCCCGAAGGTTTCCTTAATAAAAGAGATGGCATCTTCCGGATCAAATTGAATACAAGCAAATATATCCATGCTTAAAAATCTGCCTTCAGGAAAGCTATGGATACTAATATGGCTTTCAGCAATAAGGACAAAACCGGAAAGCCCCCATTTCTCAGGTATCTTGCCATAATACCGAAAAACATAAGGAGGCATAATCTTCGTCATTCCTATTCTGGCCGGGAATTCATCCAAAACCTGATAAATAAGTTCCAGGTCCTCCAGTTTGGAACGAGAACAATCATAACCGTCTATGGTAAGATGTGGACCCAAAACAGCCATTTGAAATACCCCCTTAGTTGGTATGAAGCCTCTCGGATGAAGTAAATGGAAAATATGGAGAGGTATACTGCACACTGCCCCAAACTGAGTTATTTAAAGCTCTGAAACCGTAATGTAAATAGGAAGTCGAGCCCTTTTTTAAATGGCATCGAATATCGAATATCGAATATCGAATAAGGAATTTCGAATTATGAGGTCTTGTTCCCCTTTTCCCTTCGATATTCATTATTCCTTGTTCGACATTCGATATTGGACACATTATTAAAACTCAACTTGTAACAGTGTCGAGTATATCTTGATTTATTTCCTATTTCCCCTTTCTTACTTCCTACTTAACCGAGAGGTTCGATATTTGGGTCAAGGGGGCCAGGGTTCAAGAGGGTAAGTGAATATTAAGCAAACCCTCTTGAACCCTGGAACCCTTGACAGATAGGTATCCTCTTCAAAAGTTATAATATTACCCCGCAACATTTGCGTTGTCCGCGAGAATGTTACGATTGCG
>JASEGY010000634.1 GCA_030019105.1 bacterium
ATAGCCTATCTTGAATTCGCTTACCCCAAAATATTTATCTTAAGAGCTATAGTAGAAGTTCACGTGATACATGGCCTTAAAATTGATCTTAAGGAAATCTTCTATGGTGAGCGTAGCTCAGTTGGTTAGAGCGCTGGACTGTGGCTCCGGAGGTCGCGGGTTCGAATCCCGTCGTTCACCCCAATTTTTTTGAATGTGGCACAGGCGTCTCGCCTGTGGTCATATTCACAGCCGGGACGTATCTTCTCAATAACTTGGGCTCAGAAACCAGGTTTCTTGAAGAAACCTGGTTTCTATCCGCAAGTGCCCCAAAATATTGAGAAGATACACCGGGACGGCTGGGCTACTTTTGGGATAGGCTCTTAGAGGCAGATTCTTCATAAAGTCGAACAAGTTTCTTTAACTCCGGGGCACACTTTTTAGAAGCCACCATGACCTTGTTATTGGCCTGAACAATGATCAGGTTAGAAACCCCCATCGTGGCTACAAGCTGATCCTGAGAATGGATAACGCAGTTGGAAGTATCAAGGGTCAGTACATTTCCTTGAGAGAGATTGCCATCCTTGTCTTGTTCCATAACTCGCTCCAGGGCCACCCAATTACCGACATCATCCCACTTGAATTTGGCCGGGATGACCAGGACATTCTCGGCCTTCTCCATGACACCAAAATCGATCGAAATCTTTTCGATCCGGCTAAACTCTCTGACTAATGCAACCTCCTCCTCCGGGGTGCCAAAGGACTCACGGATGACGCCCAGTCTTTTCCAATGCTCCGGCATGAATTGAGCTAACAGCCTTTGTATCAGACTATTTCTCCACAGGAACATCCCGCTATTCCAAAAGTAGTTTCCACTTGCGAGGTATTCCCTGGCCCTGTCTATATTTGGCTTTTCTACAAACCGGGCCACGTTACGGATACTAAATCCCTCAAGGTCAGCCGCCTCTTCCCCGGCCTCAATGTACCCGTAACCAATTTCAGGACGGTCGGGTTTTATCCCCAGGGTAATGATAAAGTCGTTCTCCTGGAGAAAGTTAATGCCTGCTTTTAAAGTAGCCAGGAATTCAGCCTCATCAGGGATATGGTGATCAGCCGCCAGGACGATCATGATCGCCTCCGGGTCCAGTCTCTCTAAATAGATAGAGGCCAGTCCGATACAGGCCGCCGTATCCCGGCCCATTGGTTCTACCACGTAATTCTCAGCCGGTATTTCAGGTAATTGTTGCCTGGCGATATCGAGATGTTCACGGGCAATGACCGGAAGTATCCTTTTCGGAGGGAAAATGGGGCTTAACCTTTCTACCGTTGCCTGAAACATGGATTTATCCCCAACAAGTTTATGAAAGGGCTTGGGCATCTCTTCGGTGCTAAGCGGCCAGAACCGCTCGCCCCTGCCACCAGCCATGATTACGGCGTATGGTTTGCTCATTTGTTACCTCCTCTTTCTCGGCTCTCCCGTAGTCATCCTCCAGGCGGACAAGATCATCTTCCTCTAAGTAGTCTCCTGCCTGGACCTCGATTACCGTTACCATCTCTTCCCCTTTATTCTCTAACCGGTGGACGGCCTCAACGGGGATAAAGATGTGTTCGTTCTGCTTAGCAGTAATTATTTCGTTCCCTACCGTTACGGTTGCCGTGCCGGCAGCCACCACCCAGTGTTCGGACCTTCGATGATGGAGTTGCAGGCTCAACCGCTTACCCGGCTTGACCTCAAGCCTCTTTACCTTAAACCCCTCCCCCTCATCCAGTATCCGCCAACTTCCCCAGGGTCTTTCATCGTATAGCAGTTTTTCCATTTATAAGACCTCCTGAGGTATCCTCTTCAAAAGTCATGGTAGAACCCGTTCAGGTTGTCAGGTTCAGAGG
>JASEGY010000635.1 GCA_030019105.1 bacterium
CTCGGTATCGGTTCCACAAGGACCGCTGACCACCAGGGTTACGGTGCAGGGGCTGGTGGTTTGGTAGGTATGAGTCGGCCTGGAATCAGAAGAGGCGCTCCCATCTCCAAAATTCCACGACCAGTTTGTGATAGAGCCGGTAGAGGTATCCGTAAAGGTCACGGCCGTCCCGGAACAAGGGGTGGTCGTTGAGGCCGTAAAGTCAGCCACCGGGGAAGGACAGTAATAGATGTTAATAGTATCGGTCCCGGTATTCCCGGCCATATCCCGGGCAGTAACAATAAAGGTGTTGGTATCGGGGTTAAGGGTAACCAGGAAACTAAAGTTGACCGTATTTCCGGTATTGGTATCGCCGGTATTGATCGAGACTGTCACCACACCTGTTCCAGTATCCGAGGCCCAGCCGGAGATGAGTATCTGCGGTTGGATAGTCGTAGTATTGTTGCCGTTGTTGGGTGCAGTAATGGTTACTACCGGTGGGATACGGTCGCTAATAACTACCTTTGTAGTATCCGTATCTACTCCACCATCATCGTCGGTTACTTTCAGGGTGACGGAGTAGGTTCCGGCAACATTCCAGGAAGTAGATGGGTTCTGGGTGCTCAGGGTCTCGTAATTCCCGTCATTATTCAAATCCCAATTGTAGGTAAAGGTATCGTGCGGGCTGGAATCAACCGCTGTGCCGGCCAGGGTGATGGTATCACCAATCCCGCCAGAGTAAGGCCCGTTAGCTGAGGCTATGGGCGCCCGGTTAGAGATACGCACTGAGGCAGAAGCAGTATTAGTCCGGCTGTCATTATCGGTTACCCGGAGGATCACCGAGTCACTGTAATCGTCCATCCAACGGTAGGCATAAGAACTATCTGAGGTGCTTATCTCGTAAGTGCCATTGTTGTTGATGTCCCACTCATAGAGGGTGATCTTTCCGTCACTATCGGTTGAGGCGCCGGCATTCAGGGTAATGGTATCTGTCTCGTTGCCTGAATAAGGCCCACCGGCATTGGCGGTCGGCGGGATGAAATTAGCTGCCCCTGGTGTCAGCAGGGTCTTGAGTGCCCAGTCGGCACGCGAATTGGTATCGGTGGAAGAAGTCTTACGGCCGATAGATTGACCGGGGCTGACATTATCGCTGTCAGTTACTGCCCCGGAATCTCCTGCATTAAAATCAAATCCGGCATCCCAGAGCCCGGCCGCTACCAGGTCGTTGGCTACTGACTTGTTTCCGGTGAAACTGCCGTCATTGTTCGACCAGAGAACCGCATCGAGGGTATTAGTAGGCGAAACTGAGGATGTCCCTGGCATCTGGACTCTGACTATATCATCCGTTCCTGTCAGCCCTGAGTCGCTGGTGTAAATATCCCAATAGCCATTGGCTCCCTTGCCGGTAGTATCATTCTCGTCATTAGCCGGGTTACTGTCAAAGTGTAAGACCGCATAGTCGTTCGCGCCGGCATGGATGTCCGGGAATTCCTTGACCAGAGTTCCTCCTTCGTAGATTCTTAAACCACCCAGGGATGTCCCTCCGACATAAAATTCGATCCAGTCATTGGTCTCTTTAAAGGCAACCTCATTTATACGAATGCCCAGCACGCAAGAATCAACCGTAATGTAGGCTGTCTTAGTTTCAGAGTCAGCCCCGCAGGTGTCCGAGACAGTCAGCGAGACCGTGTAGGCGCCGGAGTCGGTGTAGGTATGCACTGGATTCCTGGTGGTGCTGGTGTCCCCGTCTCCGAAATTCCACGACCAGCTTGTGATAGAGCCGGTAGAGGTGTCCGTAAAGGTTACGGCCGTCCCGGAACAAGGGGTAGTCGTTGAGGCCG
>JASEGY010000636.1 GCA_030019105.1 bacterium
CATAGCCTATCTTGAATTCGCTTACCCCAAAATATTTATCTTAAGAGCTATAGCTCCACCTAAAAGAATAATAATGTTAAGCATTATCCTTGCTCCTTAACTACTTTCCTTCTGAAGAAGCAACTGCCACAATCTCCAGGACTGGGCAATCCAGAGCACCGTGGCGACTGCCAGGACCAGAGAAAGGAGCAGTCTTGTTTGGTTAATGAGCACCCCCAGGCTTATTAAGCCTAAGATAACATCACGGCCAAAATTCCAGACTGCTTCTTTTTGGAGAAAAAGGGCGTCTAATTTTGCTATCCTTTCCGGATGTCTTTCCCGGATTCCGGCCGGAATAGTGAGGAGAAAAGTAATACCGGTGTAATAAATCAGAAAGTTGGATAGGATGGCTAAAAGACCAATGGCAAGCCCGAGCAGATCGTTATTTTGAGAATAATGGGTAAAGCTCAGGATAGCGAGGAAGGCAAAATCAAATCCCCGGTCACTGAGATGATCTATCCGCCTTAGATAAAGGTTTTTTATCCCCCAGGCTCGAATAAGTCTGACGTCTGTGTAATCCAGAAGGAGATAAATCTGGATCAGGATTGCGCCGAGGATCGATTGAGGCCATGTCTTAGTAAGGGAAATAACGGCCCATAAGCCTGTCAACCACGAGAGGAGCAGAACTGTGCGGCCTCCTAACCCGGTTTTTAAAAAAACTTTAGCTAAAGGCCGGGACAATCCGTCAAAAAGGCGGCCAGGGCCAACACCGTTGCCTCCCTTTAAATTCTCTTCCAGTTGCTCTAAAAGCTTAATCTCTTTAAAAGACGTTTGCATTTTAACCCTGGTTTTCTTAGGTTTAAGCTGACACCTGAACGCTTACTTAAATTTTACCATAGCCATTTATAACTGTCAACATCTAATTGAAAGGAGGTAATTAAAAATGAAGCGCGAGGTTCAATACTTTGAAAAGACCGGCCCGGAAAACACCGGTGACTGCCTGGAGATTATGCAGGACCTTGTTAATGAAGGATATCGTAACGTAGTTGTCGCCACTACTTCAGGTGAGACAGGCCTGGCCGCCGCGAAAAGGCTGGAAGGTCGATGGGTAAACCTGGCAGTAATCACCCATTCGGCTAATTTTAAAGGCCCGAACGTAGAAGAAATATCTCAGGATAAAAGGAAAGAAATCGAGAGCCTGGGAGCCAAAATCTATACCGGCACTATCCTCACTCATTCCTTAGAAACTGCCTTAGCCGGGAAGTTTTCCGGTGTTTACCCCACCCTCCTGATTGCCCAAACCTTGAGAAGATTTGGAGAAGGCCTTAAGGTCTGCTGCGAAATTGTCATGGAGGCAGTCGATGCCGGTCTTATCCCGGAAGGTGAAGAGGTCGTGGCCGTAGCCGGAACCGGTCGGGGAGCAGATGCGGTCTGTCTAATCAAATCCGCTGCTTCCAAGAGGTTCCTCGATTTGAAGGTAACCGAGATTCTGGCTAAACCAAGAGGGTAGGTTTAAGCTGATTGCTGATACCGGAACGCTTCCATTACAACAACTCATTAGAAAGGTATCGCTTATAGATTTCATATTCTGAAACCCCTTCTGC
Source organism: bacterium (assembly GCA_030019105.1). Taxonomy (GTDB): domain Bacteria; phylum UBA9089; class JASEGY01; order JASEGY01; family JASEGY01; genus JASEGY01. Next base: position 1,584 of record JASEGY010000636.1, read on the forward strand.
CCGGCTCTTGATCTTCAATATATCATTAAATACTTCTTCCATAGTTTGAAGCCTCTCAAGGAGAGAAAGGGAAAGAAACTGTCTTCTTCCTTCCGCTTTTCTTCGTTCCATTATATCGCCCATTACTTTAACTCCTCCTGAAAAATCTGCGTTAATCTGCGTTCTATAGCTTTTAAGATAATGTTTTTGGGGTAAGCGAACTCAAGACAGGCTGTTCAA
>JASEGY010000637.1 GCA_030019105.1 bacterium
GTTTGAGGAGCCTGAGAAACCAGGTTTTTTCAAAAAACCTGGTTTCTGAAACTGGTGGGAAACTTCCGCCGACGTGTACTAGTCCCGTAGGGACGACTGAAAAAGGCGAGGGCTCCGGTTCAGCCGTCCCTACGGGACTCTGACTCTGCTTTGGCATCGTTTCCCAGCGATAAATCGCTGGGCTATTTTCAAGTGTCCCTACGGGACAGAGCTATCGACTAAGTCGAATAATAGTAATAGATTATCGCTAACTTAATAGCAGTGGGGCAAAGCCCACCCTACATCTTAATTGGCCCAAACGATGATCAATGTCTTCAACTGACATAACTTGTTATAGACAACCTTTATAATTTCTTGCAGAAAATTCAAGTTTTTTGTTGACATTTAGATCAAGATTTTGTATAATTAGGAGCATGGAGGGGTTAATTCAAATGAACGTCTACCTGTCTACCTGTCTGCCTGTCTGCCTGTCTGCCTGTCTGCCTGTCTGCCTGTCTACCTGTCTGCCTGTCTACCTGTCTACCTGTTACTTATAAACTTTACCCTGAAGACTTGTCTTTCGCTATTTTTTGCGGCGTTTTAACCGCAGTAAGCGGTTGGAACGCCTTTTTTGTTTTTTGAGGTTTCCCACCAATGAAAGACGAATCTACCATTCTGGAGATCAAAAAACGGCTAAAAGAGCGCCTGGGGTTGAGACAGTTCCTGGGGAATAGTACGGCCTTTCGGGAAGTGGTCAGGGGACTTGCTCAGTTATCCCGGTGCGATGTAACTGTGCTTCTCATAGGTGAGACCGGGACAGGAAAGGATTTGTGTGCCCGGGCGCTTCATTACCTGGGGTCACGTTCTGCAGGGCCTTTTATTCCGGTTAACTGTGGGGCCATACCTGATACCCTCTTTGAGAGCGAGATGTTTGGCCACCACAAGGGGGCTTTTACCGGAGCCGTAGCTTCCGGGGCCGGGATGGTTAAAGCGGCCGAGGGAGGGACACTCTTCCTGGATGAAATAGAGACCCTTTCCCTTTTGAATCAGGGGAAGATGCTGCGATTCTTACAAGAGAAGGAATTTAGAGCCCTGGGTTCTTCCCGGATTATCCAGGCCGATGTCCGCCTTATTGCCGCCACCAATGCGGATTTAAAACAAAAAATGGCTGAGGGAAGTCTCCGGAAAGACCTTTACTACCGGCTGCATGTCGGCTACCTCCATTTGCCTCCTCTGCGGGAAAGAAAGGAAGACATCCCGATCCTATCCGATTATTTCCTGGAAGTCTACTCAAGGCAATATAATCGAGCCACCCCTTCTTTATCTCAGGAAGCTGTCTTGAAACTGCTGGCTTATGATTGGCCGGGTAATGTGCGGGAATTGGAGAATATAATCCAGCAGGTTGTGGTACGGAGCAGTGGTTCTATCCTTTCAGAGCAGGAGATTGACATTCCCGATCCTTCCGGTAACGGCAGAAAAAAATCTTTCCGTGAAGCCAGGACAAGCATAATCAAGGAATTCGAGCAAAGCTACATCAGTAAAGTATTAGTGATCAATAACGGCAATATCAGCCAGGCAGCCAGAGAAGCTGACATAGACAGAAGCGCCTTTAGAAGGCTTATGAAAAAACATCAAATCCAAACAGCTCCTCAAGCCTCCTCTACCTGAAATTCATAAGCTAAATAGTTGTCTCTTTCTTCAACTCCCCACCTGATCATCTCCTGAAATACCAAACACCTCTTCGCTGCTACTTTCTTCCCATAATTAGGCCTTGTTCATCGTTTGGGCAATGGGATCAATTTTGTAGTGGTCGAGCTTGC
>JASEGY010000638.1 GCA_030019105.1 bacterium
GGTTTCTTCAAGAAACCTGGTTTCTGGTCGGTCACAATAGCCGAAACGATGACCAAGGCCGGCTAATGCGACCTGGCGTGAGGTTAGTATCAGGAAAACACGATGTCTTCGATGATTGTGTCGTTGTCATCCGTGATAGAAAGCTTTTTATTCTTCTCGACGGCTTCTCTATGGATGTAATTGTAAAGCGCTATCGATCGACGGATTACCTCTACCTTCGTTGTTTGATCTTTCTGAGCCAGATCAGTAAGAATTCTGCTTGCCTTGTCAGGAAATTCAATGGTCAATCTTGGCATAATATCAACACCTCGCTTTGCATAAGATTGATATAATTATAGCCTACAATTTGTGAGATGTCAACCCTTATCTTCAAACTTTTACAAACAACAAGAGTGGGATCGAAAAGACCGCCCACCAAACACCTACCGAGAGGAATGAAGCCTTCACAACTTCTCCTGGTTAGCTGTTATTGTGTCTTCAAGCTTCACTCAACAGGTGCACTCAGATTAAACACAGGAAGGGAGAACCTTTCCTGAATGGATAAGGCTTCTTCTTCAGTAGAAACTACTGGTATGATGTCTTCCGGCGATATGTGGGAGAGATCGATGTCTTCGATTATTCTCCATTCTTTTTCAGGCGACCAATCGGTCTTGGGTGGAGCATGGAGTTGAAATCTAAATCGTTCTATTTCCGAAAGCTTCTGGAACTTAGCTTCGGAACCATAGATTACCGGCAGGGCGCCCATCTCTTCCAGAGTTGCCTTGCGGATAGCCACGGCATAAGGCTCAAAGGTCCAGCGGATCAGGGCGGGATTCCATTTGCGGATATCAGCCAGATGGGTCGGTAAACAGGCGCTAAAGGAAACAACCGGCACGTTTCCACGAACTAAACGGTGGCCGGCACGAATAAGCCGCTCACTTAGAATGCGACACAGGGTGTCGAACCCCGTGTGACCTGCGTCCGTATAGCTATTGTAATCCTCAGCAATATTTCTGCCTATATTGGGAGAAATTCAAAAGAATATTTTGGCCAATATCGGGGAAAGATGCTAAAATAGAGCTTTAACAATCTTGCAAGAATTATTTAAGCTCGAATTAGCATCTCCCTTCCCGATATTATGCAAATACCATATTCTATATCCTGTGATATATCTACCTAATTCCTCTCCAAAAAGACGAAGTAGAACCTTACCTCAACCATCACCTGTCCCTGAAAGGTTGTAAAAAGTCACCCTTTTCTCAAGCAGCTATTGAGGCTATTTACAAAAACACCGGCGGTGTGCCTCGGCTTATTGGCTCTTTGGCTCTCAAAACAATGATCAAAGGCTCGCTTGAAAAAGCCGACGTTTTAACTGAAGAACATGTCTTTGCCGCTACTCACGAACTCTAAAGGAGGTGCCAATTATGTTATATTGCGGCTTTGATCTTTTCCACTCTTCATTCAGGGGGGTCATCCTATCTGATGGCTTTGCCTTCCTGGATCACAAATTTTTCCAGGTTGAACCACAATCATCACAATCATGTCAAGCCATTTATGAGTGGATTGGCTTCTTTAAAAAGAACCCTCAGGAAGACTGCCTGTATTTCTTTGACGAATGGCAATTCAAAAATAGAGAGTACGCTCATAGCCTTTTCCTTTCCCTGAATGACCCTGAGAGAATCTATCTGATAGAACATCGAAAGCTGCTTGATATTATCCAGTTCATCCAGACACGGATTATAATATTACCCCGCAACATTTGCGTTGTCCGCGAGAATGTTACGATTGCG
>JASEGY010000639.1 GCA_030019105.1 bacterium
ACACTCGGTAGACTGGTGTCTGGTCGTCTGGTGAATGGTAGCCTGGTATTTACCAGACCGCCAGACTACCAGACTACCAATCACCAATACACCATGTGGTGGCTTTAGTAATTTTGATTTTTACTATTTGCCCTATCAGGTCTTCCGGACCGGCAAAGGTAGTGGTCTTATCTGTCCGGGTCCGTCCGAGTAAAAAGCCTGGCTTCTTTGGGTTCTTTCCATCCACCAGGACTTCTTGCTCACTACCAATAAGGCCTTCATTCTTCTGTTTAGTTATCCGGTTTTGGATCTCTATTAGCCTGTCAAGTCGCTCTTTTCTTGCCTGCTCCGGTATTTGACCGGTCATTTCTGCTGCCGGTGTGCCAGGCCGGGGAGAAAACTTGAAGGTAAATGCCCCATCAAAACCTATCTCCTTTACTACGGCCAGTGTGCTCTCAAAATCCTCTTCCGTCTCTCCAGGGAAACCTGCAATAATATCAGTGGTAATAGCAATAGAGGGCATCTTCTTTCTTAGTTGGGAGACTATCTCCAAGTAATGTTCCACGGTATACCCACGCCTCATCCTGGTAAGGATATTATTCGACCCGGCTTGAATAGGAAGATGAAGGGCTTCACATACACGGGGCAAGTCTGCTAAGGCCTCTATTATTCGTGGGGAAATATCTTTCGGATGAGAAGTGGCAAATCTTATCCTGCTTAGTCCCGGGATAGCATTTAGTTGCTCTAAAAGGCCGGCAAAATCGGTTTCTCCGGGTCTATCCTGGCCGTAAGCATTTACATTTTGGCCGAGAAGTGTCACTTCCCGGTAACTATTTTTTACCAGAGATTCGGCTTCTTTGACAATTTCCCTGGAATCCCGGCTTTTTAAAGACCCTCTCAAGCTGGGTACGATGCAGTAAGTACAGGAATTATTGCATCCCAAACTTATGGGCAGCCAGGCCTTCAAGCCGGTGTTTCTAAGAGAAATATGCAGGGGTGGAGGGGATTTCCTGTCGGGGCCGGTGCAGAGGATAGAACTGCTTCCCTTTTCGACTGAGTCAATTATTTCGGGAAGTTCTGCTAAACGTCTTACACCAAGGACAAAATCAAGGTGAGGAGCTTTCTTCAGCAACTGATCTTTCTGGTGTTCAGCCATACATCCACAGACACCAAGGATAAGATCAGCTCGTTTACGTTTTAGGCGGGCTAATTCTCCCAGGCGGCCTAATGCCCGGGATTCGGCATGTTCTCTGACACTACACGTATTAACCAGGACAAGGTCTGCTTCTTCTATGTCCGTTGTGGACAAATAGCCCTTCTGCTTTAGAAGTCCGGTCATCATCTCTGAATCACTCTTATTCATCTGACAACCATAGGTGATGATATGGACTCTCTTCATCTCTTCGGGTTTCGGGTTTCGAGCTTCGGATTTCGAGTTTAGTCTGTTAATGTCCTGAACGCTCACAACTCGAAACTTTAAACCCGAAACTCGAAACTCGACTACATTTCGCTAACATAACTACTGCCGCACATTGGACAAACTAAAGAACTGGAAGTATTAAAGGAATCCTCATAATCAAGGGAAATCTCTTTCTCATCTCCTATTTCGGCTTCTACCAGCCAACGATAGTCACAGTCCTCACAGCAGTAGGTATGCCCCTTTTTCCGGTAGTAATCTGTTCCAAACTCAATCACAAAGATACACCCCACTATCAATTATCAATTATCGGCCTTGTTCATCGTTTCGGCCACTCAAGTCGAAAATGGGAAATGGGAAATTA
>JASEGY010000063.1 GCA_030019105.1 bacterium
CCTGAGTTATTGAGAAAATACAAAATCGCAGATTATGCCCGCGTTGAGTATAATTTGGCCAGGACAGAAGGGATATATTACGGTTTGACATTTAGCCCTGAGGCTGAAAAATATCTCAAAGATCATATTGGCAATAATTTAAGGCTGTCATGGCTGGAAGATGCTTACTTTAATGGAATAGCCTCGGATATGTTTAGCCGAAAGTGTTTAAAACTGAAAGGTAAAGCAGAGGATTACATGGCAAGCATTGCCGCGGAAAAAGAACCTTTGACGGGCGATGAACTTCGCGCCGTCATGCCGCCAACTATAGACGATTTATTTGGATGTGCCCTGCACCCTTACTTAGGGGCAACATTCGCGCCGGTGAGATACTTCAAAGAAGATGGTTCAAACGGATTGCCAAACGGATTAGCTGTAATGCTTCATCAAGTAACCCCTGCCGGAGTAAAGCTAATTTTTTATAATAGGAATAACTCAGTAACTAAAGTTTACGTTACCGGCAGATTCTACGGCACACATAGAATAAACTCAGTGAGGGAAGAAGGTGGAGGCATAACAAAGGTTGGCGATCATCGAGTCCTCTTAGGGATCAAACCAAAAAGTGAGGCAATCGTTACCCTGAACTTAACAAGATACCGATATGCTCCATCTGCAAAACCATGGAGGCCTTGTAAAGCGGCGAAAGACGCAATAACCCTGAACGTTGAACGTTGAACCAGGAACCTGTGAACGGTTACCATTTATAGCTCTTAAGATAAATATTTTGGGGTAAGCGAATTCAAGATAGGCTATATAGCTTTCGGAGTTAATCCTTTAGGATTTTATTACTTATGAAAGGCTAAAGCCTAAACTCCAATCTTCAACCAACCCCAAAATCTTTTTCTTAAGCACTATAGATGAATAAGTCAAATACTCGGCTGGAAAAGGCTTGACAATATTGGAGGATTTGTTATAATAAAAAATATGGACAAGTCACAACTTCTTGATCTAATCTCAAAGGGTGAGGACTCTTATACCGAGTTCAAAGAAGAATCAGTTCACTCTGATGATATTGCGGCTTCAATAGTGGCTTTTGCTAATGCCGAAGGTGGTTACCTGATTATCGGGGTTACTGATGACGGTCAGACAGTAGGTGTCAAAGAGCCGGATAAGATGATGCAACGAATTGACAGTATTGCTTATCAAAACTGTGCCCCTCCTGTCTCTGTCTTTCAGGAAAAAATAATGGCAGATGGAAACGTGGCGCTGGCGGTTAAGATAGCTACAGGAGGTGAACGGCCGTACAGAACAAATCGGGGCGTCTATTATATCCGAACCTCTTCCGGCAGAAGACAGGCCTCCAGAGAGGAGCTCCTTAGACTTTACCAGGCCTCTCTGGATATATTTCCTGATGAAGCGCTTGTCCCGAAATCATCGATAAAAGACCTTGATCTGACTTTTTTTGAAAAATTCTTTGAGGATTACTATCAACACCCTGTGGAGGAAGAAGATATCCCAATAGATCGACTTTTGCAAAATATGAAGGTTCTTGAGGAGCAAAGAGCTACACGTGGAGGAATATTGCTCTTTGGGCGTAAACCTCAGGAGTTTATCCCTTATGCCAGGATTAGCGCTGTCCGGTTTGAGGGAAATGCTATCGGAGAGAAGATAATCGACATGAAGGATATCGAAGGAAAAATTCCGGATCAGATAGAGCATATAATTTCCTTCCTCAAGATTCACACCAGGATTTCAGCGGAAATAAAAGAATTTAAGCGGGAAGAACAATATGAAGTTCCATTAGAGGCATTGAGGGAAGTCGTTGTTAATGCTGTGGCTCACCGGGATTATACCTTAAGATCACAGGTGAGAATATTCATCTTTGATGACAGAATAGAGGTCAGCAGCCCGGGCAAATTACCTAATACTCTAACGCCGGAAAATATGCGCTACGGAACAGTTCCGGTCTGGAGAAATCCACTTATATCTTCGGCGCTGGTTAAGATGAAATTTATGAGTCAAATAGGCAGCGGAATCCCACGAGTATTCCGATTAGTCAAAGAAGCAAGCCGCCAGGAGCCTAAACTAATCGCCTTAGAAAATGAGTTTAAGGTAGTGATTCCTAAAAAAGTAGTCAGGAGTCAGTAACTGCCTATCCCACGCGGGAGAGGTTTTTGGATAGGTTCTAAACAGAAAAAGGAGACACGTGAATGGAAAAGAATGTAGCTGTAATTGGAGCCGGGTATTGGGGTAAGAACTTAGTCAGGAATTTTTATTCGCTGGGGGCATTGCACACAGTTTGCGACTCTGATCCGGAGAGGCTCAAAATGATCAACGAAAATTATCCGGAGGTCAATCTGCTCTCTGCTCTGCCGGAAGTGCTAAATAATGACCGGATACAGGGAATAGTTATCTCAGCCCCGGCAGAACGTCATTATCAATTAACCAAAGAGGCCTTACTGTCCGACAAGGATGTCTTTTGTGAAAAGCCGCTGGCCTTGAATGTCGCAGAAGCAAGAGAGCTGAATGAATTGGCTGATCGGAGAGATCGCATCCTGATGGTCGGCCATCTTTTGGAGTATCATTCCGGCATATTGAAACTCAAGGAATTGATCGATTCCGGCGAACTGGGCAAGATAAATTACATTTATTCTTCCCGGTTGAATCTGGGGAAGATCCGGCGGGAAGAAAATATCCTCTGGAGTTTTGCCCCCCACGATATTTCAGTTATTATCTTACTCTTAGGAGAAGTGCCCCAGGAAGTAGCTGCCTTTGGCGGCAACTACCTCCACCATCAGATTGCTGATATTACCGTCACGAATCTTACCTTTGCCAGCGGCGTCAAGTCTCATATCTTTGTCAGTTGGTTGCATCCTTACAAGGAACAAAAGTTAATTGTGGTCGGGGAAAAGAAGATGGCTGTTTTTGATGACGTGGCTAAAAAGGATAAACTCCTTCTCTATCCCCACCGCATAGACTGGATTGATCGCATTCCTATTCCCAGAAAAGAAGACGCTGAGGTAGTCGATTTCGAAATGACAGAACCATTAAAGGAGGAATGCCGGCATTTTCTTGCCTGTATGGAAAGCAGAGAGAGACCGCGAACCGATGGCACAGACGGGGTTCAGGTGCTGGAGGTTCTTTCCGCGGCTCAAAAGTCTCTGGAAAATAATGGTCAAGTAGTTCCATTAGAGGAGATAAGACCCAAACCCTATTTTGTCCATCCTACCTCAACCGTGGATGAGCCCTGTCAAATAGGCGAAGGAACCAGAATCTGGCATTACACCCACGTCCTGAAGGATGCGGTCATAGGAAAGGGGTGTAATATCGGTCAAAATGTGATGATTGGACGAGGAGTGGTTATTGGCAATAATGTCAAGATTCAGAATAACGTCTCTGTCTATGAGGATGTCACTCTGGAAGATGACGTCTTCTGCGGGCCATCAATGGTCTTTACCAATGTTTTCAACCCGCGAAGTCACGTCTCCCGAAAAAAGGAATTCAGGCAGACCCTGGTAAAAAAAGGAGCAACCATTGGGGCAAATGCCACCATTGTGTGTGGATATATGATTGGCGACTATGCCTTTATTGGGGCCGGTGCGGTGGTGACTAAGGATGTTCTCCCGCATGCCTTGATGGTGGGCAACCCGGCCAGAAGGGCAGGTTGGATGTGCCAATGCGGGGAAAAGCTCTCTTTTGTAGAAGGTGAGGCTGAGTGCGAACGGTGCGAGGAGAAATATCAGGAAGCCGGGGACACCCTGAACAGAGTTGCAAACAGTACTGAGGGATAGAAACGCTGATGGCATTCACCCGGGCCGAACTGCTGATGTTCTGAACAGAGTTGCAAACAGTACTGAGGGATAGAAACAGTAATGCGGTTTAAATTCGATAAGTCGAAAAGAGCCTTGTTCATTGTTTGGGTCAGTCGGAATAGAGTCCACAGGGCATTGTCCATCGTTTCGGCCACTCAAGTCGAAACTGGGAAATGGGAAATTAGGAAATGGGGGACGGTTCACCTTACTATAATAGCTTGCGGCAGGTTCAAGGTTGGTCACCTTACGCTATTTGAACCGTGAACCCTAAAATGGACGATTATGAACCGTCCCCGTCTCAACGAGTTCGGGTTGATTTTCCTGTTGAAATGTTTCATGAGATTGATGGTAACCGTTCACTTCCCCCCCTGGTTCAGCCCCAGCGGGGCGGAATATTTATAGACCTGAGTCAAATAAATCAACGTAGCTCCGCAGGAGCGATATGTTCTCAACAACATATGCCGCCCCTCTGGGGCTGAAAAGCTAACCGCACAACTCGAAAATCTCCGAGGTAGGGGGGGAGTGAACGGTTACGATTGATGAGCTTGCAAACGAATTACATGTGAGCCCTCAGGTAATTGTCATCACCTACTTACGACAGGCGTTAGATCAACATTATTACGGCTCTGTCGGCGATTTTTTTACCTCCACTTCTTCCTCTTTGTATCCTTCAATCACCCACTCTACTAATAATTCTTTCTTTACGGGCTCTTCGGGCTTAACTTCAGGAATATCAACTTCTCCATTTTTCCCTTCACCCATTTCTTCTCCATTGAAGAAGGAGGTAGAGGTAAGGGTTATCGTGATTTTACCTGCCATAGCCCAATCTTCTTCCACTTGAGAAATAAGCTCCTCCAGAGTCTGGGGGAATTCTGTATCCTGCTCATCCCCTATTTCTTCTCCATCCCCTATTATTTCTTCTATCCCTATATCTCCGAACTCCCCAGCGATAGCGCTCAAATTCGCTTTACCCCCGGGGAAATCGGCAGGAATTTCAAGAGAAACTGTTTCACTCACAGGTAAACCCCGATAAGGTTTGATCTTAACCTCAATCTCACAGGTGTCGCCTGCAATAAGGTCTCCTTTTGGTTCTACTGACATGATCTCGGCAGTTTTAATCTCCGCAGAATCATAAATTTCAAGCTCTACCTCTTTTAAGGTAACCCTTTCCACATTATTAGCAGCCCGGCTCATAAACGTTTCCAATAAGCCATAAATCTGGGAGCACACATCCCATAAGGGATCAGAGGAGCTGGCCTGGAGAGGCAGCTTTATACTTTTTTCCGTTTCGTTAAACTTAAGAGAAATAGTTCCCTCCATGCTCCCAGGACTCCATTCGTCTCTCCAAGTGAAGGCATTGTAACCCAAAATATCAGCAATGAGCCACTCCTGGCCGTAAGCCACATAATGCGTCATTTCCCGCTTCTGCCCATCCGGACCCATGTATTTTAAAATAATCGGAACCATCGGAGGAGTGTCCCCCAACTCACCGCTGATTCCGGGTGTAAAATCTCGGTTAATCGTTCCGAGAAAATCCCCCTCGGAACTGCAAAACTTAAAGGGTACGTAATTGGAGGAAATCACCTTATGCACCCAGGCTCGTCGGAATGGAGCTTGAAACTTGCCGGAATTCAGAAAGGAATGGCCAAAGGCATAAATTTCATTCCCTTCTATCCAGGTGACGGTGCCGTAAGCTTCCAGGTTTAATAACGGACCAGAAGCTAAGGTAACTGCAATCATATCGCCTGGCATCAAGGGACCAGAAGAAGAAGAAGGGGCTTTGCGGTTATTCCCTGACCCGCTAAAAAGCTCCAAATTAGGATTCTGACCCAGTTGATCCTTCCCAAAAGCTTTTTCACCCCACGATAGAGGGACAGAAAAGGGAATTTTGATCGGCATCAATCCCGGGAGCCTGGCAGGCGACATCTCCGCAGACGACATCTTCAGGTAATCTTCCATTGGCTTCTTCTGCGCTACCTCCTTCATATATTCCAAAGGAGTCACTAAAAAGATATAAGGAGGATTGGTGGTAAACGCGGCGCCATAAGCTAATGCCCCGGCCACTTTATCCCCGATTAAAACCGGGCTTCCCGACATTCCGGCTACAATGCCGGAATACTGTTCAAAATGCGGGTCTGAAGTCTCACAAACTAAAAGCGGAAACCCCAGGCCAAAATCATCCATAACCTCCAGAAATTTAGCTTGCAGATCAACCCTTTGATTGCCTTCAATAACAGTCCGAATTCGACAAGAAGTCCCTCGCGGCAATCCCCTGACTTCTGCTACAGAAATTCCTGCCTTGTCTATTTCTGGTAACTCCTTAGCCGTCTTTACTTTTTTATCTAACTCCTCCACTTTCTCTTTTACTGCTCCAGTCATACCGAAGTTCACTCCGGTATAACCCAAAGATGAGAGAGAAACTAAAAAGATAAGGGATAAAATCAAACTTAATTTCTTCATTTCCCACCTCCAAAGTAATAGTTTACCCCAACGTTGACCACATATTCCATTCCCTTCTCTGACTCGTCCTTATCATCATCTTTTAGAGAGATATAGGCCGGACCAATGTCTGTGGTAAGGGAAAGGTTTTTCATAAGGAAATACTCCCCGCCAACAAAGGCTTCTACAGCAAAACCCGATCCTTCAGAATCTTTTCCTTTAAATTTGACATAATCGGCCTCTCCACCTAAGAAAAGATTCATTACCCTGTCCCGGCCGAAGTTGTAGTAAAGCCTTGATCCATATACAGTAATGTCTTCTTCAAGCTGTCCCCTGGCTTCAATAACAACTTTGGGGCCTATCCCATATTTTATACTGACTCCTGGATAGTTTAGGCCTATCCCTAACCTTCCGCTTAAGTCAACTGCCTGGGCTTCTGAGATAAAAAAGATGGAGATAATCATCCCCACAAGCGCTGCTTTTCTTTTAAAACCCACTTTCCTCACCTCCTCATAGAATATAGGGCAACCTTAGTAGAAGGTGCCCGAAAGGCCTCTCATTTATTTTTTTCTTCCACTGAGTTTGCATTATAGCTTATAGAAATGGGTAAGTCAAGAGAAAAGTTGAGGGTGGTGTAAGAAAAGATGAGGAGATATTATTCCACAGCGTAAATGGCTCAAGAAATTGTTCCTTGACTTTCAAAAAGAGTCGTGGTATCCTTAGCTATGGATAAGATTCAAGACAAGGCCAGACAGATCAAGATGTTCATTATGGATGTCGACGGCGTCATGACAGAGGGAAGCATGATCGTGGATACCGAAGGGAAAGGTTTCAAGATATTTAATTCCAGAGATGGCGTGGGCATTGAGCTTCTCCACCTTACCCCTATTATTCCGGTCATTATCACCAAGGATAAGGGGGATATTGTCTCTATCCGGGCGAAAAGATTGAGGGTTACCGAGGTCTATCAAGGAATTGTCAACAAGGCAGATGTTCTGGATAAGCTGCTGGCTCAATATAATCTCGACGCAGCCCAGGCAGCCTATATTGGTGATGATTTGAACGACTTACCTATTATGAAACGAGTTGGCTTAGCGATAGCGGTAGCCGATGGTGCGGAAGAAGTCGTAGAACAAGCAGATTATGTTACTGAGAAAGTGGGAGGCAAAGGAGCGATCAGGGAAGTCATTACCCTTATTCTAAAGGCCCAGGAGATTCATGAAGAGACGGTAGATAGATATGTTCGGCTTCATGAGCAGGTAGATAGGCTGTAGGCATTTAGACTGCAGGAAGGAATCATGCGTGATCATAAGGTGGAAACCGAGCCTGAACGGTTACCTTTATTCTAAGACAAGGTGCCTCTTATACGACCGCTTTCCAGGATTAATCATGGCCATAAAGTCAGTTGTTACCGGCTTCAATAATGCCTTTAAAAGATCACGATCATACTCTTCTCCGGCAGGTTCATTCGCAGCTAGCATGCGTTTAGATTCAACCTGATCATATTCCTTTTCCCAGAGGACCTGCCCTTCCGATCCGTTTAATAAACATGCCCTTATCTTCAAGTGGTTAGTTATTTCAAGATAATCTAACTTATAAAATTGATATTTGTGTTCCGAAGGCAAATAGTAATCCTTGAGGACAAAATCATGTCTTTTTTCGACTTCAAAATCATCTATCGTTAAAAATAACAGCATATCTACCTTCATTTGTTGAGCTAATTCAATTATTTTAGTTTGATTCGTGATTATTGCTTCTCTGATCTCCACTCCTTCGGTTAGATTCTTAACTTCATAACCGTTTAAGATATAAAAAGAAGTATGAGGGGATGTCTCTCCCCTGAATATATTTTCAATTAGCCCCCCGATATCTTCATCTTCTTCATTAGCGATCAAGGATATCATGGCGGCTCTTTTTATCTGTTTAGTATCTACCCGGGGGTTCACCTCTCTGGTAATGTTTATTGTTTTAATCGATGAACAGCCGGCTTGAAATAAAAAAGCTGCGCTCAGAAGACTAAACAATACCCTCATAAGATTAAAAAACCGAGCCATTCAAAAGCCCGGTCATTTCCCCCCACGTATTTGTTAATTGGCAATACCGCAAAAGTCACCCCGACAACTATTTACTGTAAAGTCCGATTAAGCCTGCTTCGTTTTTAGTCTTGCGGTAAGCAAGGTAATCATCATAATCTTTATTGGTATCGGAGGGGTCTATTATGTCTTGTCCTGATTGGCCATCCTTAACTATAGCCTCGGTTTTGACTACTAAACGATTCTGAATACCTTGTAACTACTCAGCCACGAATGAACACGAATATACACGAATAAAAACCAACACCTAAATTTAGCCGATGAGGCGAATAGAACACGGATTGTACGGATGAGACGGATAGACACGGATAATAAAAATCAGTGAAAATCCGTTGAATCCGTGTCATCCGTGTTCTATAAAAATTCGTGATAATTCGTGTTCATTCGTGGTTAATAAGGAGGCTGTGTAGTTACAATACCTTTTAGAAACTTTGACCTCTCAGAGGTATCCATGTCCTTTAGCTGCCTTATACTTTTTCCCCCAAGGGGGTCTATAGAATAAACCATAAACCATTCCCCCTCCTGTGTAAGGAAGCCTTGATTATCGCCATTTTGTAAGCTATTCTAAGCCACTACCGCTTTATTGAGAGGATACAAATATAGCATATCTTCAGAAGTTTGTCAAGTGTGAACTTAGGGGATGACGTTTAAAGATTTAGAACGTATTTGTTTACCACAGATACATCATACACGATTTCTCTCTCCCTTGTCAATAAAAAAACGTATCTTCTCAATATTTTGGTTGAGGCTCTGCTGCGCTGTGTCTTCGTGGTGAATTCTAATGGCACAGGTCGAATTTTCTTGACGATATATAATATGTATGATAGAATCGTAATAATTTAAGGAGGACGAAATGATAAATCCATCGATATTTATCGGGCTTGGAACTACAGGGACAAACATTTTAGAGCATCTTCAATTGCTTGTCCTGGAGGAATATGGTGTGCCTTCTTTGCCTATATTCAAATATATTGGCATCGAAACAAATCAGTCCCATCTCCCGGTCGTTTCCCCGGGGATAAAGAATGAAATTGAGATGGTCTTTACTACAATTGCCTCCACCCTGAAGATAAAGGATGCGCTCATGCAAAATGAAAAGGCCTACCTTGAGGATTGGTTGGATGAGGCCATCCTTAATGTTCCTGGAAATAACTTTACCCTGGGGGCAAGCAACATACGTCAAGCTGGAAGATTGTGTCTTTGGGAAAATTGGGCAAAATCTGTCGGGGCATTTAATGATGCCAAGGCCAGGGTTACCAATAACACTAATACGCGGGAGACCATCCATCTCCTCAGAGAATATTATAAAAGAGTTGGCAAGAAGGTTAATATGAGGGAAGATGTTATCGGGACCATCCCAAACGTATATATTGTGGGCTCCTTATGTGGAGGGACCTGTAGTGGGATGCTTATTGATGTGGCTTATTATCTCAGGCATCTCTTTGGTCTCTGGGCAGCCAACTATGCCAATAGATTGAGTACAAATATTCAGGGCATCTTTACTATTCTGGATGAGAAGATGCTAAGTCGGGGTGGATTCCCTGATATAGATAAATGGACAGCCAATTGTTGGGCTGCCGTCCATGAGATGGATTTTTATTCTCACCCATGGTCCATGTATGAGGTGACCTTTCCTGAGGGGGTGAGAATAAGGTCAAATGATACACCACTTGACTACACCTATTTTGTCAGTTGTTCAGGCCAGGGAGGGACCTTCTGGAGGCCGGATGGCAAAGAACCTGATCTTGATGGATTGAACCATATGGTGGCCATGGTACTTTTTACTGAGGCCGTTGGAGATCTATACTCCAAAAAGGAGGAGATTCGGACAGACTTTAGAGGGTTTACCAATGCCGGGGTTCCAAACAAGAATGAACATATGCCTTGCTTTGCAAGCTGCGGAATATCTGCTATCTGGTATCCAAAGTACAGGATTTCTGAGGCAGTCGCCTGCCAGATAGCAGAAAGATTATGCTCCCAGTGGCAGGGCGGTCCCGATAGCCTTGACCATACCAGGATTGAGAGTGAGGCCAAAGCTGTCTGGGAGAAGATCCTGAATGAGTCGATGGGTATTTTGACTAAGAAGCCGGGTGGATCAATAGAAGGTGAGATTAAGGCACAATTAGATAAGCAACGTCCCAAATTGATGACTACCCCGATAAAGAGACTCTTTGAAGATATAGACCTGGGCGGTATGCTGCTCAAGCTCAAGGAGGAAGGCGAGTGCGACCGAATTATCTCCAATCAGTTGGCCGCCTTTAAGAAAGGTTGCCTTGATGCCTTAGACGAGGCGGTGATTCAGAGGATCAATAACGTTAAAAATCTGGCCGATGCGAATTGCTTTCTTGAAGTGCTGGATAAGGAGATTGAGAAAGAAGTTAATAGTTTGCCTCTAAGATACCCGGCCATCACACCCTTTTACGTGAATGAACTTGAAGAGGAGACTGAGGTGGACTTATGGGTTGCCTTGAGTTTCAAGACAAAGGAGGTCTCCAAACAGAAGAAGGAAAGGGTATTTAATTATTGCTATAATTATCTCATGGGTACGCTTAAGCATTTAAGGAGCTTTCATGCACGGGAGGTGCTGGTTAAGCTAAGAGAGGTCCTGGGAGTAAGTGTTCAACCCTCCACTGATAAAGCCAGGACTCTCCGCACCCTGAAGCAAGAGATCACAGATATAAACACAAAACTTAGCGACTGTACCGGAAAGCTGAAAGAGCGGATACAGCAAGCATCTAAGGGTATCCTGAAGGAGCAGAGCGTTGAGATAATTGCTAATAATGAAAGAAACGATGTGGCAGAAGATATAAGGGTTCTTGAGGGAAAGTTTAGTTCTATAGGTGCTCGCAAATGGCATCATATCCTGACAGATATCTTTGAGGTCAAAGAAGGCGATGTGGCAAGACAGGAGCCTTTGTATGAATTTCTAAAACATGGCTCGAATGAGATCACCTTGAGGCTTACCGGTCCACTGCAGAGGTCTGCCCTTGAATTTATCGAGGGGTTCAATATCGCCAGTGATGTTCAGAAGAAGATGGATAGGGCCTCATTGGTTCTTATTGCCAAAAGGGGCCTTCCCTACCTTGGACTTTCAGGTAATCTGGTTAGTTTACACCGACCTCCCAATTTCCTCTGTGGAAACGATGATGTCTCAATAAGTAATCTCAAATCCTTAGAGGAGATGCTTTCGGATACCGCCTCCCAAAATCGGATATCTTTTGGAAAGATAATTCGCACTCCGGAAATGGATCATCTGTTGATCTTTTATACGGAGCAGGGTCTGCTTTATTTGGACGAAAACATAACCACGGCTGAACTCTTTGAGAGGAAATATCGTGAAGTTGCCGCCAAAGACCTCTATGAACTCCATACCCGCAAGGGTGGCAGAATTCACTTTGATGTAACCCTGGAACGCCGAAAACAGGAGTCAGCGAAGCTTTTGAAGATAGCCAGGGATATTTTTTCAAGTAAGGACGGAAAGGAATCAGAGGTATTTAATGTTACCAGGGAGGGATTTATCTTTCGGTATGTTGATTCTATTGGAATTCACAGTAGCTGGGCAGTTGATCATCAGAGGATAGAGGTTGTAACTGAAGATGAGCATGTCTTTGAACTCTTTAAGACCAAAGTTACTAAAAGGATTCAGGAGGCAAGTGAGGAGGAGTTTCGAAAAAGGATAAATCAACACCTCTCTTTCGTTGAGCAGAAGGATGGGCCGGAGGAAGCAAGAAGGGATGCAGAATATTATAGAAACATAGTAATGGAGTATTTTCCAAAAGCATAAATTAAGTATCCTCTTCAAATTTAATGGGTATCTGTTGTAAGTTGTAAGTTGTAAGTTG
>JASEGY010000640.1 GCA_030019105.1 bacterium
CTCGCGGACAACGCAAATGTTGCGGGGTAATATTATAACTTTTGAAGAGGATACCGGAAGTCTCTCTCTTTCAATAATCTGTGCAATCCAGACAATCTGTGTAATCTGTGTTAAATGAGGGCTGAGTAGTTACAACCAGCTAATAATTGCGCATTCCGAAATCCTCAATCCGAAATCCTCTCTATTTCCGCCCCCAGACCCCTTAATTTCTCTTCCAATCTTTCGTAACCCCGGTCTAAGTGGTAGATACGGCTGATCTCAGTTGTCCCTTTAGCGGCCAGCCCGGCTAAAACTAAGGCCGCACTGGCTCGAAGGTCTGTCGCCATAACAGGGGCGGCGGAAAGAGATTTTACGCCGGAAACAAGGGCCCCATGTCCCTCAATCTTGATTTGGGCGCCCATTCTGTTCAGTTCGGCCACGTGCATAAATCGATTTTCAAAAACCATCTCTTCAATAAGACTTACCCCTTCCGTAACACTCATAAGCGCCATCAATTGAGCTTGCATATCGGTTGGGAAACCCGGGTGAGGGAGTGTCCGAATATTAACCGGCCTTAAATCTCCTGCCAGGCCGGCTCGGTCCGCCAGGCCGGCTCGGCCCGCCAGGCCAGCTCGGCCCCGGGTATATACTCTGAATCCTTCTTTATCATCCACCATCTGCACCCCGGCTTCCTGAAGCTTGGTTATCACTGCCCTGAGGTGATCAGCTACAACTCCTTTGATGCAAATATCGCCTTTAGTAATAGCGGCAGCAACCATAAAGGTTCCTGCTTCAATCCGGTCGGGGATGATCTGATACTCTACGGGTTGGAGTTCTTTGACACCTGTGATTTTGATCCTATCCGTGCCTGCGCCGGTTATTTTGGCACCCCCCCGGTTAAGGAAATTAGCCAGGTCCACTACTTCCGGCTCCTTGGCTGCGCCGGCGATAATCGTTTCTCCTTTAGCCAGAACAGCGGCCATAATCAGATTTTCCGTGGCTCCAACACTGGGAAAATCAAGATAGATATCTGTTCCCTTTAATCCGGCTGCGGTAAGGTTTACATAACCATCGCTCAGTTCTATATTTGCGCCTAATCTATTCAATCCTTTTAAATGCAAATCTATCGGACGGGAGCCAATGGCGCATCCACCGGGCAAAGAAACTTTGGCCTTGCCGATCCGGCCCAGTAATGGACCTATCACCAGAACCGAAGCCCTCATGGTTTTTACTAATTCATAAGGCGCTTCATACTGGTCGCAAGCGCCGGTATCAAGGATGACACTGGAAGGGCCTTTCTTTTCTATTTTTACTCCGAGGGTAGTTAAGACGGCCAGCATCGTGTCGACATCTCTAAGTTGGGGAAGGTTGGTAATAGTGGTAGGACCGGAAGAGAGTAAAGAGGCACATAGAATCGGTAGAGTAGCATTTTTTGAGCCACTGATCCGAACCGATCCGGCAAGTGGGTTGCTGCCTGTCACCAGAATTTTATCCATTATTTCCCTCCCGTTACTCTTTTTTCGACCAATTCGAACAAAACCTTTAATTTTTTCTTGAAACAATTTCTATCTTGTGATATTATTAACATCTGGTGGTCTGGTGGTCTGGTGGTCTGGTGGTCTGGTGGTCTGGTGGTCTGGTGGTCTAACAAATACCAGACTACCAGACGAGCAGACGAGCAGACACCAGACTACCAGACGACCAGACTACCAGACACCTGAGTATAGTGTTTAAGAAAAAGATTTTGGGGTTGGTTATCCTTTGGAGTTTAGGCTT
>JASEGY010000641.1 GCA_030019105.1 bacterium
CCTGAGTTATTGAGAAAATACAAAATCGCAGATTATGCCCGCGTTGAGTATACCTATTTTCCACAAGATATTGAGCAGTTACGCATTTTATTCTTCCAAAAGCTTTTTCAATGAACTCCAGGGAGACTCTATTTCCTCAGATTGGCAATTGCACTTGCCGATATTCAAATTTTGTCCGCAAGATAGACATAAACCTTGACAATTCTCCTGACAGAGAGGACTTACCGGAGTAGCCAGGATAATATCCTGTCTTATTTCTTCCATCAAATCTATCCGGTTATCAGTATAGTAAACACTTCGCAGGTCTTCTTCAGTCAGGGCTGCCTCAACAACTTCCGGCAAGGGCATTTTCTGGTAATAGTCAACCTCAAAGGTTGTTTTTACGGGAAGAACAAAGGGACTAAGACACCGGATGCACTCCAGGGTAAGTTCAAACTGAATCTCCTCCTGAACATTGATAAAGCTCCCCATATTAGTTAATCTGGCGCTAATAACTACTTTATTGACTAAATTCAGGTCAGTAAAGCCGAGTTCTGAGGCATCTTCTGCATAAGCTACATCCAGAGAGACCCCAACGCTTTCCTTAATTGGAGTAAGATCAATATACCTTTTCATTCGAGTTTCGGGTTTCGAGTTTCGGGTTTCGAGTTCCAAGTTAATAACTCGAAACTCGGCATGGTTCAAAAAGGCTCGGTTTAGGGTAACACTTCTGGAACTACCTTCCCGAAAGCTTTAAGCTTTCGGGAAGGTAGGAATGTCACCCTAATTTGAACCATGCCCGAAACTCGAAACTTAGCCTCCATCAGGCTTAAAAAAGAAATCAATCTCTTCCCTGGCAGCCGCAGGCGAATCTGACCCATGAACTAAATTTCGCCGGTTGTTTTCAGCTAAGTCAGCCCGAATAGTTCCCTTAACTGCCTGAGCCGGATCAGTGGCGCCCATCATTTCTCTTGTCCGCTTAATAGCCTGCTCACCTTCGATGATCATAGCCACTATCCTTCCGGATATCATAAATTCAATCAATCCCTCATAAAAATCACTCTCTTGATGGACACGATAAAATTCAGATGCCTCTTCCCGGCTTAGAGAGAGCATTTTCATGGCTACAATCAGCAACCCGGCCTCCTCAAATCGTTTTATAACCTCGCCCATTAACCCTCTTTTAACACAATCGGGTTTGAGTATAACTAATGTTTGATCCATAATTAAGCCACCTTCTAAGCGATAGCTGCATCAAATTCCGCGAGAGGGAAAGAGATGACCCTTTGAATTCGTTCGCGTTGCCGGGCAATATCTTCAAGGTGTTTATAAACCGGCGCCTCAAAATACTGTTCGCCGCACCTGTTGCACACCCAGGCAGGCACGTTTTCAACGTAAATCGTCTGTCCTTTAAAGCGAAACCGGGCCAAAATGCGCCGTTGTTCCATTTCTCCCTTGCAAAACTCGCATTGATCACCTTTCATCGTATATACCTCCCCATTATCCTTCTTTTTATCAACTTCGGCAACAATTTAGCTTCCTACTTGGCATTCTTATCTTATTGGTAATGATATTTGCATGAGATGATAATTATAGCTTCTTGCTTCACTTTATACACCAAACGATGTTCATCATTAATTCGCCGTGCCTAATATCCTTTCAGGTTATGCTTGAGCGGCTCTGGTTTGCCAATACCTGTAAATGGATGACGAAGAATATCCTTAGCGCGGCCTCTGGCCGCAACCAAACCAATTTTGGATTGCAGATTGCG
>JASEGY010000642.1 GCA_030019105.1 bacterium
AGAAGCCAGAGATAACAAAGCTAAAAAGTAAGTCAGCTAAAATTGAACCAACCGAATAGAAATCAACACAGGCCGTAGCAAGCAGAGATATCTTGCTGCAAAAAGGCTAAAGCTAATGAACAATAATTAGTTTGTAATATTTTGGAGGATAGAGGGTTGCGTAAAACGTCTTCTTTCCTTCCTGGGATGTGAGTCATGATGCACAGTGAAAAAATGACATTTGATAGTCTTGTATCTTCCATCCGGCAGGTACACGAGTATCTGGCCGCGCAAGCGGGGAAAGCGGTCAATATCAGTCTCACGCTCCGTAACTGGGCCATCGGCTGCTACATCCGGGAGTACGAGCAGAACGGCGCGGACCGGGCTCAGTATGGGGAGAACCTGCTGGAAGATTTGGCTGCAAGCCTCCGGAACAAGGGCATGAAACGTGTGGCGGCCCGGGAACTGCGCCGCTATCGCCAGTTCTATCTGACCTATCAACAGATTTGGCAGTCAGTGACTACCGAATTTTGCAATCTATTGCCCCCTGAGCTTTTACAGCTCCCTGCCCCAATTCGGGAGTCGCCGACTCCCATATTGCAAATCCCCGGAAAAACATTGATTACAAAGTTATCGTTTACCCATTTAGCCGAACTGATCGCCATCGACAACCCTCTCAAACGCACATTCTACGAGGTCGAATGTATCCGGGGGAACTGGTCGATTCGCGAACTCAAGCGGCAGATCGGCAGCCTCTACTACGAACGCTCGGGCCTGTCCGAGAACAAGGATAAGCTGGCCGAACTGGCGCAATCCGGCGCGGAGCAGGCCGAGCCGAAACTTGCCATCCGCGATCCGTATATTTTCGAGTTCCTCGGGGTCAAGTCGAGTGAGGTCATGGGTGAATCCGATCTTGAAGACGCTCTGTTGGACAAGCTGCAAGATTTCCTTCTGGAGATGGGTCACGGGTTCTGTTTCGAGGCGCGGCAAAAACGCATCCTGATAGGCAACACCCACGGCTTTGTGGACCTGGTCTTCTATCATCGCATCCTCAAATGTCACGTTTTGGTGGAACTGAAGGTTGAGTCGTTCACCCACGAAAACCTCGGCCAGCTCAACACCTATGTGAGCTGGTATCGGAAAAACATGATGGCCGACAACGACAACCCGCCGGTCGGCATTCTGCTCTGCACGCAAAAGGACCACGCCCTTGTCGAATACGCCCTCGCCGGCTTGGATAACGCCCTCTTCGTCTCCAAATACCAGCTCGAACTGCCGAAGAAAGAAGACATCCAACGCTTCTTGGAAGAGAAAATTCGTGAGGTGGGCAATGGATAGAAAGATACGCGAGGCATGGGAATTGGATGGGGTGACAAGAAAAAATCCAGAGGCGTTATTGCATTTATTGGTTCAAGGAAATGGAGGCGCTCACCCGTTAGTTCTTGAAAATCAGACTGTAATGGTGTAAAATAACAACAATGAGAAAGGTCAAAATAAGTTAGAGAGGTGATAGATTATGTTTAGAAATAAAGTTGTTTTGGGGTTGATGCTTGTTGTGAGCTTAGGCTTGCTTGCCATTTCAGGCTGGGCTATGGGTAAAAGTCCTGATGAAAGTCAAGAGCCGGCACAGGTAGAGAAGTCTCAAGCAGAGGTTCAAACAGAGGCTAAGGAAAATCAACCGGCGACAGGGCACCCTTCAAAAAAGCAAAAAAGTAGTTAACAGTTTGAAGGGTTTTAGGGGTACAGATAAAATTTTCCAATGTCTCCAA
>JASEGY010000643.1 GCA_030019105.1 bacterium
TCCCATTTCCTAATTTCCCATTTCCTATTTTCGACTTGAGTGGCCGAAACGATGACCATCGCCCGGAAGAAAATATGACCAGGATATTTGATCCCTTTTTTACCACTTAGCCAGACAACTTCTTAAACATCAGGAGGTAATCGAAGGGATAATGCCCGAATATACCATCATCCCTATGAGATTGGGGACGTTTGCTTCAGATAAAAAACAGGTCGGAGATATTTTAAGTAAGGGAGGCAGAGTAATCCAGGATGTCTTCGCCTAAGATTAGCGACAGGATCGAAATTGACCTTACGGCTACCTGGATCGATTTTAGCGCTGTCTTAAAAGAGGTGGGAGAAGAAAAAGAGATTAAGGAATTCAAAGAAAGGCTCTTAGCTGATCCTGAAGGGGTAACCGTCGAGGACCAGATGAAAGTAGTGGCCATGATTAAGAAGGCCCTGGATGAAAAAAGAGAAAAATATGCTGAGCTGATCCAAAATACCCTGAAGGCCGTTAGTCAGGACTTCAAAGTTCATGAACTGATGGATGATAAGATGATTATTAACACCGCCTTTTTAATAGATAAAGACAAACAAACGGATTTTGATCTAAAAGTAGAAGAGCTGGATACTAAGTTTGCTGAGAAGTTAAATTTCAGGTGTGTGGGACCGCTTCCCCCGTATAGTTTTTACACGCTTGAGGTAAGGAAGATGGACTTGGAAGAGATAGAGTGGGCCAGAAAGAAATTCGGGCTTTTAAATGATTTTGCTACCAAAGATGAAATTAAAAGGGCTTATCAGCGATTGGCCATATCTACCCACCCCGATAGAAACCCGGAAATGCTGACGGAATGTAAGTGCCCATAATTGGTTCAAGATGCTTTTTTGAGTTTCAAGTAAGCTTTGGCTTTAGCAATGCGGACTAGATGTTCTAAATAATGATACTGTTCCCATTCTTGTTCTTCATCAGGTGTCAATCCTTCAGTCCGGTTTTTTTCAAGCAAAGTGCTAATTCGAGCCTGCAAAGCTTTAGATGGACGTAGAGCCACGATTTCTTTCGGAGTGGGCAGACTGGCCAGGAATTCCAAAACTTCGGCGGCCCCTTCAAACCCAGGTTGAGCAACAGCATTCAGTTCCCGCAACCCCATTTCCAAAATTCGTGGGAGTTGATTCTCTAACGGCCGCAGTCGTATGGCTAATTTTTGAGGAATATGAAAGGTAATAGATGATAACATGGTACTGATCCCCATAACAAATATTTATCGGCTCAATGCTCTTTGTTCAATGATAACTACTCAGCCGCAGATTTACGCAGATAAACGCAGATAAGTTTAAATACAAAGAGATTACAGACATTATTCTTAGAAGTTTTCCTGAAGCTCATAATGAAGCTAAGGAAAAATATCAGCGTAAATCAGCGTAAATCTGCGGCTGAGTAGTTACGTTCAATGATACTTATTATTATAGCTTATAACAATGGTCAAGTCAAGTAAAAAAATTCGTAACCGTTCAGGGAGGTAACCAATAGCTGGCCAACTTTTATTGTATACTGAGCGGACAAAAATTTGTCCACTCAGTATCGCAATAGAAGCACCTGCCTTCTGGGTTTGGTTACCACAAATCCGGAGAATAACTGCTCAAGTAGTTTGTGCTAAAAATTCGGTGGATCTAGCAGTCTGTCGGAGTGAAATAGAGAATCCTAATGTTCACGGCATCTTGTTGTAGTTGCAGAGCTTGCTCTGCCAAAACGTCGAGC
>JASEGY010000644.1 GCA_030019105.1 bacterium
AAGCCTGAACTCCAAAGGATAGCCAACCCCAAAATCTTTTTCTTAACCACTATAACTCAAAACCTTCTCGGTTAAATAGGAAGTAAGAAATGGGAAATAGGAAGTAAATCAAGATGCCTCCCTATTTCTCACTTCCCATTTCCCATTTAACAGGGGAAAGGGATAATTTAAAAAGGAGGTACATGTATGACCAAGCGAGATTTGGTAGTACAGATTGCTGAGCAGGTGGGCTTGACTCAGAGTCAGGTCAAAAGAGTAGTTGAAGGGGTCCTGGATGGGATCACTGGCGCTCTGGCTGAAGGCGGCAAAGTCGAATTGAGGGATTTTGGCATCTTTAAGGTCAAGGCCAGAAAGGGCCGCATGGGTCGCAATCCACGCTCCGGAGAAGAGGTCCCTATTGAGGCTAAAAATGTGGCCACCTTTAAGCCGGGCAAAGCCTTAAAGGAGGCAGTCAAGTAAATTGCGAATTTCGGATTGCAGATTTCGGATTTTCCGGTTGCAGATTTCGGATGGCGGATTTTTCGTATCTTCTTAATATTTCGGGGGCACTTGCGGGCAGAAACCAGGTTTCTTCAAGAAACCTGGTTTCTGAGGTGATATAGCTCTTAAGATAAATATTTTGGGGTAAGCGAATTCAAGATAGGCTATGTAGCTTTCGGAGTTAATCCTTTAGGATTTCATTAGTTATGAAAGGCTAAAGCCTGAACTCCAAAGGATAGCCAACCCCAAAATCTTTTTCTTAACCACTATAGTTTACCCCAAACTATTGAGAAGATACGATTTTTCGGGACGGTTCACAATCGATCATTTTGTGGTGAAATCTTGCGTCTTCGGATCTAAAAAGGAACACAGATTCCACAGATTACACAGATTGTCAGGAATTATTTTTTATCTGTGCAATCTGGGAAAATCTGTGTAATCTGTGTTCTAAATGAGGGCTGATTAGACGCAAGCTATCACAGTAAGGTGAACCATCCTGATTTTTCTGACTTCTGATCGCTGTCCTCTGACTTCTGCCTTCTGCCTTCTGATTTCCGACTTCTGATCTTATGCCAAGAGCAACGATTCTTCCTCCATCGCTGGCCAGGTTAGTCAATGAACTTTCCAAACTGCCTACGGTGGGCCCCAAGACGGCTCACCGCCTGGCCTTCCATATCCTGAATACTCATAGAGAGGAAGTCGGCAAGTTAGCTCAGGCCCTTCTTGAAGTAAAGGACAAGATCCATTTCTGCCGGCTCTGTGGCGGCTTTACCGAACAAGAATTTTGTGCTGTCTGCCAGGATGAAACCAGAGAGAAAAGCCGGATATGTGTGGTTGAACACTCATCTGACATCATAGCCATAGAAAGGGCAGGTAACTTCAAGGGGCTTTATCATGTTCTCGGGGGGGCCATCTCTCCTTTGGAGGGGATATCTCCGGGTGATCTGCGAATCAAAGAACTCCTTGCCCGCCTTGATACCCCGTGCCAGGAAATCATTCTGGCTACCAACCTCAGCGTAGAAGGTGAAGCGACCGCCCTATATCTAACCAGGTTAATTAAACCGCTCCGGATAAAAATCACCCGTATTGCCCACGGTCTTCCGGTTGGTGGGAACTTAGAGTACGCTGATGAGGTCACCCTGGCTAAGGCCATGGAGGGACGCAGACTAATTTCGGATTTCGGAATGCGGAATGCGGATTATACTCAGCACGGTCATAAATAGTGATTTTGAATAGGTTGTAAGTTGTAG
>JASEGY010000645.1 GCA_030019105.1 bacterium
AACAGGAGTTTAGGCTTTAGCCTTTCATCCTGCTGGTATTGGCCATAAATGAAACTTTTATTTCGCCTCCCTTAATTTTTTGATTTATTCAGGTCTCAGAGATTTGGTGCTCACCCGCGACTACTTTGATTATGAAAATCTAATAGCACACGGATAACACGGATACTACGGATTGCCACGGATAAAATCAGTGTGAATCCGTTAAATCCGTGTCATCCGTGTGCTATTAAAATTTGGTAGAAAATTCCCTTTGACACTCTCTCCTCCATACGGTATAATTTAATTAAGAAGGAGGATAAAGCCCATGTCTGTTAAAGAAAGATCGATAACAATAAATGGCAGAACCTTTAATACGTTTGAAAAGTTTTATAATTATATGGATACTCATCGAGCTTCGAAGGAAAAAGCAATTTGCACCTTAAAGGAAAAATTAAAATTCTGCGAGCAAAAGTATCAGATATCCAGTGAAGAATTCATTAATACGATTGGCGGCACCTCTGCTGATGATATATTCGACTTTATCCGCTGGTTAGGCCACTACAGAAGTTATCGTAATTTGACTGATGTTTCCTCCTTTCCTCATCATAAGCATTATTATCCCAGGGATAAGTACAAGCCTGTTGCCTTCTCCGGAAATCTGATAGACTTTTTACAAGAGGTTAAATGGAAGATGGAAAGTCAATGACCTCCTTAGCAACGAATTCCTGTGCCTTTACCTTGCCGGCTACATGTAGCTTCTCAGACGGCTCCGTTGTGGCAATGCAGTTATTGTCCGTAATTGCTTTGCTTACGGAGCCAGTTGAACTTCCTTCCATGTAGCACCATTATGAAAATATAGCTTCCCATTAGTTCCAACATACAAATCTCCCAGACCTCCAGATGGAGCGGTTGCCTGTGGTTCCAGCCTCATGACACCGCTCACATGTAATTTGGTCTGAGGGCTTGTTGTGCCGATGCCGACGTTGCCCGATATTATACTATTCTTAACTTGGTCACCTTTGGATCATACAAAACCTCATCGTGTTCAAAATCCAGTTTCATTCGCCATGATTGTAATGTTTTTGCACCAATTATTACCTTGTCGGATAAGCCTTCTATAACCATAAATTCATCTGAGAATCTATCGCCATTTAGATAAAAGTTTAGTCTTATTGCATCCTTGGCTTCCAATTCATATCCTTCTCCAACAGTACCAAATTTCATAACTTCCGGCAAGGGCTCCAAATGTGCTAATTTTTTAGCCAGCGCAGGTTGGATACAAGAATACGTTGATCCACTATCAAATAAAGCATTCTCGTCTACCTCACCAATTGAACCTCTTAGTTTTATTGTTTTCTCAATAACAGCCATTGTCTACCTCCTTTAATAAATATAGATATGCGCCTTCTCTAACTCTTCTACAATACCCCGGCGGTGGATGCCGACTTCGATGATTTCCCGGCCATCTTCATCTAACTTAGCATTAGGAATCGCCTTGAGGTGCTTGTTCTTCCACATGTAGGCGGCATGCTCCTCAATGGTCTCCAACTCATAATCAGGCTCGAAAACGTAGTCGGCGTGCAACTGACTCCCTCTTTGATAGATAGAGCCATTGACATCTAATGTTAAGAACTGGCAATGAGCTTCCTCCCACAGGATTTTTCGCTTATCTTACGATTCTTTCGCTTCACTTAATACTTAGCGCGGCCTCTGGCCGCAACCAAACCAATTTTGGATTGCAGATTGCG
>JASEGY010000646.1 GCA_030019105.1 bacterium
AGCCTTTCATAACTAATGAAATCCTAAAGGATTAACTCCAAAAGTTAAATAGCCTATCTTGAATTCGCTTACCCCAAAAATATTATCTTAAGAACTATAGTATAGCAGGTTTTATGCCAAGCTTTAAATATTAGAGGTAACGCTTTGATATGCAAACAGTTATTGTTTCTGACCGTTTCCTTGATAGAGGGGGCTGATGTCTAAAGAAATAGACATATTCGGATGACAATATCAACTAATTCGTTGTGGCGTAATAGCTTTTACCAATGTCCATTAAAATAGCCATCATGTGGCTATTTTTAGACATCAGCCCGCTCCCATGCTATTTTTCACCATGAGATATCCCTTTCAGAAAGAATTGTTCTTTCCTCAATGCCACGTGCCGCTCTCCGGCCAACAACCTTATCTATCTTTGCGGGGGAAATCCCGCTACCCGGTCTTAAAAAAGTCAATGATTCGTTTGTAAGCACCTCTCCCTGGCAGATATTTATCCTGGCAGCCAGGCTCCTCCTGGAGAGAATTATATTGTTCAGTTCGCATTTTTGCGGTTCCTTTTTATACTCACCCATGGCCTGCTCTATCATCCTGACTTCTTTAACTATGCTGATCATATCTTCCACATCAGCCGAAAGTTGGTGGTCTCTGAACTCACGATTGTATTTATTAAGGGTAAAGTGTTTCTCTATCACCCGGGCGCCCAGGGCCGCTGCCGCCAGACAGGCGGTGATACCCAGGGTATGGTCTGAAAATCCTGCTGGAAGGCCGAATCTCTCTTTTAAGAAAGGAATAGACTTAAGATTGGTCTCTTCAATAGGTGTGGGGTAGCTGGAAACACAATGGAGCAAAACAACCTGCTTTTCCTCGACCAACCGTCTATTAATAGTTTTAATTGCCTTTAATGCCCCTTCGATCTCTTCCACCATCCCCCCACCGGTTGAAAGCAGTATCGGCTTGTCCTTCGCGGCGATATATTCAATCAAAGGGAGGCAGGTAAGATCGCCTGAAGCTATCTTAAAAGCCGGCGACAAACTATTTATTAGATCTACACTCTCCGGATCAAAGGGGGTCGAAAGAAAGATCAACCCTCTTTCTTTCGATAGCTTAGCCAGTTTTATGAACTCCTCATCGGTTAGCTCCATCTTTTTGAAGAACGCAACTGATTGCTTTTCGGTCTTAGCAATGAACTTTTCAGCCCGGAAGGTTTGAAACTTGACGGCATCAACGCCGGCCATAGCTGCGGCCTCAACCATCTCTTTCGCAGTCTCAAAATCTCCTTCATGGTTAATACCTATTTCGGCAATGACTAATATCTTTTGGCTTATCTCAAAATCAACGATCATCTTCTTTGCCCCTTTAAAATTTTTGGTTGCAATTTAGCTCAAAACATGATAGTCTATGATCAGCTTTACCTCTTAATCTATGCGCCCGTAGCTCAGCCGGACAGAGCAACGGCCTTCTAAGCCGTGGGTCGCAGGTTCGAATCCTGCCGGGCGTGCCAGATTGGTATCTAAAGAGCAGGGCTCAGATTCAGATAAAGCCTGAGACCTGATACTCGAACGCTTACGTATCAGCTACCCTTAAATATATAAATATTCCTATTAAAAGTCAAGGGGTATTTTTAATCAATGACCCGCACGAAAGCTAAAACGAGCAGGGATGAAACATATTTCGGATTTTAGGCTTTAGCCTTTCATAATGAAATCCTAAAGGATTAACTC
>JASEGY010000647.1 GCA_030019105.1 bacterium
AACCCTGAACTTTGAACCCTTTGGCTCTTACCCTTAGATTTGAAGAGGATACGTTGATTCGATAATTTAACCGGTTTCAAAGTTGTTGTCTTCCTTTATACTCAACGCTGCCACAAATTGCGTTTCGTGGACAGAAACCAGGTTTCTTAAAGAAACCTGGTTTCTATCACCCCGGTGCTCTTAAATAGCTCAGTTTATGACGGTGCGTAGTATAGGTGCTATTCAGAAGATTATAAGTAAAGCGTCTTCTTTCTCACTTTAGCTTTAATAATGGTAGATATGGCGATTCAGGGCGAGGGGTCAACTGCCGGTTGGTGCAATCCACCAGTAAATCCATTGCCTCCAGGACAATTTGACCGACCAGTGGCTCACTATTAGGATGGCCGACGACACAATCAACATCCGTATCCCGTTCGCCTACTTTAACAGTAACTATGCCAGCCCGAGGACGTTCTTCT
This sequence comes from bacterium, assembly GCA_030019105.1. Taxonomy (GTDB): domain Bacteria; phylum UBA9089; class JASEGY01; order JASEGY01; family JASEGY01; genus JASEGY01. Next base: position 459 of record JASEGY010000647.1, read on the forward strand.
TTTCTCTCGTCAGCATAAGTTACAATAACCTTTCCACGAATACGCAAGCCAAGCCGTTCTACTATTTCCTGGGGCAGCATCAACATCGTGGCCCCAGTATCTACTAATGCCTTTATTTGCTCTGACCGGATTTTCTCTTCTAATAATTCTCCCTCAAAGCACCGTTCCCGGTCAAAGGCATTTTCGACTATTACGGGAACTTTAACTTCTCCCATTAACTGCCTCCTCTAATGCCGTTCTACTCGTTTAAAACCGGAACAAGGTGTGATCTCTAATTCAGCCTTTTTCGTCAACTCATCTAGAAAGAGGTTTATTCCGATAGTATCTGAGGCCATGTGTCCGGCAATAATGACATTGAGGTGGTGCTTTTCGGCCGCTTTACGGTGATCTTCTGAGAGGTGCATCTGGACCAGAGTTCCTACCCCGGCTTGAGCGAGTTTCTCCATTGCTTCTTTGGCTCCCTCAGTTCCACCGGTCATCTCGACAAAGATTTTCCCGGCCCGATTATCCTTGTTTCCGCTAATAATCTTTGGCCCGGCCTTACCTTTAGTTGCCTGTTTGTACTCCGGAATGTCTTTCAGCAGATCAAGAACGTCCTTTACTCTATCCGGCTTCTCTTTATCCATAGAATCTTGAAGGAAACGAGTAACCAGATTGTCAGCGGGGGTATGCACGCAAAGGAAAGGAAAATCGAGCAATTTAGCGGCATCCACTGCTCGCGCATGATTGATCGGCATAACCTTTCTGCCTACTTCCTCAATACGTTTTTTAAGTATTCCCTCCGCGACATTAATAGGCACGCCAAACTTATTCAAGACATCGGCCTGCATATGCATAACTTCGTAAAACCCAGCCAGGGCATACCCTTCAGGATGATGAGATAAAATGAGATTGATCTTTTTCCCCTGCGAGCGGAGCCTGTCAGCCAGGAGTACCTCTCCAATTTCCATATCAATACCTAAAATGATCCCTTCGATGGGAAGATTCTTTTCTCCATTAAGTATTCTTGTATCCGGATAAGGATTCACCAAAGACTCAAGATCAAACTCCTCTTTTTCCTTTTCCTTCATATCCTCGTAGTCTTGTTTAACCCGGTCAAGATCACGTTTCACTTTTTCTTGACCTCTCGGGTCGGCTTCCATTCCCAATCTAACAGCTAATTCATAAATCTCACCTAAAGTAGGCATAAATTATTCCTTCCCTTCTATAGTGCTTAAGAAAAAGATTTTGGGGTTGGTTGAAGATTGGAGTTTAGG
>JASEGY010000648.1 GCA_030019105.1 bacterium
GAGCAAGCTCGACCACTACAAAATTGCTCCAATGGCCGAAACGATGGACAAGGCCTCTTAGGCAATAGCCACCTCCAATTCTTTCGATTCTAATAAAGCAGGTGGGTTCCATCTGAAAGCATCAAATTTATACCCCGCCTCTTCTAAAACCTCTTTAAGTGTTCCCATCCTCTCACACTCTTCTAAAAACAGGTCAATCGCCTCGATTAAACTTAGTCTGGCATCTTCAGGTGCTCACCCGCTACTACTTTGATTATGAAAACCGGATAAAGATTAACGCAGAGACCGCAGAGCAGACGCAGAGGACGCGGAGAAAATAAAGAAAGGCTCTACGCTGATTCGAGGGGTAAACTCAAAAATGCTGCAAAGCAGCAAGGTGATGAAGCCTGGGGTTTCAACCCCAGGAACTGGGTAACGATATTGGATGCACCCTGAAGGGGTGCGGTAATAGGCAGACGTGCCGCGCCCCTTCAGGGCGCATCATTCATTATCGGCATTGCTCCTGGGGTTGAAACCCCAGGCTTCATTCCTTCACCGCTTCGCGGTGGTAACTAATTTACCCCTCGAATTAGCGTTGACCCTTTAATAGTAGAAGGTATAGACTGTGATTACTGCTATCTCTTCCTTCTCTTCAGCAAAGACAGGTCGAACCTTCTTATATCTGTAAAACTTCCCATGCCAGTCCTTATGGCAGTTAGAAATGTCGCAATGCCCTCTTTATCGGGTCTCGTCTCCCAACACTTTTACTGATATTGATTTATCTCTTTCCTCCATAAATTCAGATGGGGTAAAAACCTTAATATCACTTCCGTGTTCAAAATGGCGTTTATTCCAGGTAACTATTTTAGACACACCATGAGCTTTCGCTTCCTTAAGCAATATAGCATCAACCAATGTAGCCTTTTTCTCTAATTCAGTATAAAGATTAAGAACAAAGTTATTAAAAAGTTGGGGGCCAGAAACGTCATCCGGAATTTGAGGATACACAATAGTACTCGATGACATTTGATTTTGGCAGTTCGGGTAGAAACCAGGTTTCTTCAAGAAACCTGGTTTCTGCGTGGTCTACCCACAAATTCAAATGTCATGGAGTAATAGTAACATCATAAACTTTATCAAATCGGTACATCCATTTGTTAAGTTCTTCTGTAGAGAGATTAAAAGATGCTATTCCACACAATTCCAACAGGACAAAGATAGACACACCGGCATCTATTTTTGATAAAGTTTCAAGAAAGGCTTTGTTTACAGGATATTTAAGGTCTCGCTTGAAAAACCGATCGATCAAGAAGATGTTGGTATCAAGAAAAATCATAGTCTTCTCTCCTCATAAACTTTTCCAATTCTTCAAGTGTTTTGAATTTCATATTAGAGGCCGCCTTTTCAGAAAGTCTTTCAAACTCGGCAACTGATTTTTCATCAGGCTCATTTTTCAATTCCGGATACTGTTTAACCATCTGCTTTTTTAAACTACTCCAGGGATCTATCTTTTTCTTTGTTTTGATTTCCTTTATAGCCTCTGGTATTGGTTTCCTCTCCTGATGTGGAAAATGGATCCTAATCTCTCTTGCTCCCACCAATAACTCGCATTTACTTTCTTTTGGCAGATGAAATTGCTTCAAGACCTTTTCGGGCAGCTTTATCTGCCCATTATAATATTACCCCGCAACATTTGCGTTGTCCGCGAGAATTCTGGAGTAATCC
>JASEGY010000649.1 GCA_030019105.1 bacterium
ACCTTGCTCTGTTGGCGTGGCTATCAGATGCCACCCGCTGAAACGTTGCGGAAAGTGGCATGAGCGAGCACACCCTTCCTGCCAACTTGAGAGAGCAACTTCTGGCCACCGATGATCGGTGGTGCGTGTATTGCCACACTACCGAAGCAAACAGCGGGCAGCCTATGACAGTTGACCACATCGTTCCACAAGCGCAAGATGGCCCGACCAGCTTTGATAATCTCTGCTTTGCCTGCCGGCGTTGTAACGAATTCAAAGGTAGCGCCACTACAGCCTGTGACCCTCTAACGGGCGAAATTGTATCCCTCTTTTACCCACGCAATCAGACGTGGAGCGAACACTTTGCCTGGGACGCCTCAGGGACGTGGGTGATAGGCTTAACAGCCGTTGGCCGCGCAACGGTCATAGCGTTGAACATGAACAGCACAGTCATAGTCAACGCGCGTCGCCGTTGGGTAAGCGTAGGCTGGCACCCTCCTGAACCGTGACTAAGGGTGGGCACTTATCTTCGGGATGAGGGATGAAGAAGTAGCAACTCATCCCTCATCCCTCTCTTTGAGAAAATTCCTACATGGATTACTACCCACACCTTATAAGTTCTCTACGCCTGGGACAGCGGCCTGCGGCGGGGGAATGGGGGGAGAGTGAACTTCGATGACGCGCGTCTTTTTCCATTTGCCCTGATGGTAGCGCCACCGGAAGATAATGGCGAGCAGGCAAACATAGAGCGTGACAAATATCCAGGCAGTATACAACCCTACTCCCAGATATTCTACTGAGATGTAAACCGGAAGAACCATTACGGCAGAGCAAGCTCTGCCACTACAAAGAAGTTAGTAAGTGGCCGAAACGATGAACATCGCCCGTCTTTCGCTGCTTTCCTCAACCGTGAACCGTGAACCCTGAACCCGTGAACGGTTACCAGACCGAGAAGCCATTGGGCTTGCTCCATCGCTTCAACATACATCGTCAACCAGGATTACATTGATATCCATCACATTGGTCATGGTCGGACCGGTGATAAGGAGATCACCTGAGGACTTGAAAAAATGGTAGGAATCATTTTCTCTGAGGTAATCCTCTGCTTCTAAGCCGAGTTTCCCGGCCCGGCTGACAGTGTGTCCATCTACTATTGCCCCGGCGGCTTCGGTTGGTCCGTCGGTTCCATCAGTTCCACCACCTAAAATAACTACCTCTTCTAAGCCGTCTATCTCTAAGGCGGCCGAGAGGGCAAACTCCTGATTTCTTCCCCCTATGCCCGAGCCTTTGATGGTTACCGTGGTTTCTCCTCCGGAGATGACACAGGCCGGCGGGGGAATAGGTCTGCCTGAAAGCTTGATCTCTCTCAGGGTTGTTGTGTCTTTCGCCGCTTTCCTCAACCGTGAACCCTAAACCCGTGAACGCTTACATTACCTCTTTCTACTTAGAGCCTATCCCAAAACCTCTCCCGCGTGACCAGAAACCATGTTTCTTGAAGAAACCTGGTTTCTATCGCCCCGGTTTTGGGATAGGCTCTTAGCCACTCTTCAAATAAATGTGTAAAGCAGGTTATCGGGTTCACGGTTGCTTGCCTTGCACTCTAACCTTGAACCTTAAAGCTTGAACCTTGAACCTTGAACCTTGAACCTTGAACCTTGAACCTTTATGTCGTGGATTTCGACAGGGCGCTATCGGTTTTGTCTATTTTTTAAGCTTAGAAGTA
>JASEGY010000064.1:0-2305 GCA_030019105.1 bacterium
CTCCTGAGTGTGGATAGCGTCACTACCTTTAGCTTTTATGAAGGCTATTGATTAAAATAAGTTAGTGCGGGAGAAGTTCCGGGCCAAACGAGGCAGTCCTTACCCTAAAAAGGATATTTTGCGATGCGCTTATTTATTGTTGTCTTAACCTTTCTTTCCTGGCTAATAGCCTCTCCGGCTTATGCCGGGGATAAATATTACCTGAACTCTATCCAGGGTCTTACACTTGAACCGGAAGGTGATACAGTCGGTCAGCTTTATCAAGGTGTAGAGGTGGAGAAGATAGCTGAAAAAGGGAATTGGGCCAAAGTTCGTTTAGTTGGCTGGCTCAAGATCACGGGGCTTTCACCTCAGCCGCCTCAGGCTTTAGAGATCAGGAACCTGATTGACCGTTTTTCAAAGCACGATGATTATGTCCATGTCCTGGGTGAAGTGAAGAATAACAGCCCCCAGGATTACAAGCTTCTTATGGTGACGGTTGTCTTTTACAATCAAGATAGGGAGGTAGTTAATACTACTATCACACTTATTCCTTCGTTAAAGAAAGGAGAAGTGAAACCCTTTAAGGCTATAGTTGAAGCTGATGAAACAATAAAGACTTACAAGGCTCAGGTGGAACCGCTTAATTAGGAGATGGTGGATTGCACACCCACTTCGTGGGTACCCGGGGTTGTGGATTGCCAAACCGGCCTTAAATTCCTAATCCGAAATCCGAATTGATGGAGGACAAGATGGCTAAGCAAGGAAAAAGATTAAAAGAGGCAGAAAAGCTAATTGAAAAGGACAAGCTGTACGAGCTTGACGAGGCGGCAGCCTTAGCTAAAAAAATAGCCGGGGCTAAATTCGATGAGACAGTTGAGTTAGCCGCTAAATTGGGGGTAGACACAAAACACGCTGATCAGCAAGTAAGAAGCACGGTTGTTCTTCCCTCCGGAACGGGCAAGAAAGTTCGGGTTGTTGTCTTTACTAAGGGAGAGAAAGTGAATGAGGCGCTTTCGGCCGGGGCAATTGACGCCGGCGCCGAAGACTTAATAGAAAAGGTGCAGGGGGGATGGCTTGATTTTGATGTGGCCGTAGCTACTCCTGATATGATGCGTGATGTATCCAAACTTGGCAGGATTTTAGGGCCGCGGGGGCTTATGCCTAACCCTAAGGCTGGGACGGTCACCTTTGAAGTGAGTAAGGCTATTGAAGAAATAAAAAAGGGCAAGATTGAATTCAGGGCTGATCGTTATGGTATTGTCCATGCCCCTGTTGGGAAGGCATCTTTTTCTTTTGAACAACTTTATGCTAATTTGAAGGCAGTTGTTCAGGCCATTATGTGGGCCAAGCCGGCGGCAGCGAAGGGTCAGTATTTAAGAAGTCTTCATTTGTCTACAACTATGGGACCGGGGATAAAGATTGATCCTGGGTCTATTAGAAAGGCGATGGAAGAATAAGTTGCAGTTTCGGGTTTCGAGTTTCGAGTTGTTGATGGTACGGCAAAAAGTAGTCAGTAGAAACCAGGTTTCTTGAAGAAACCTGGTTTCTGCACCACTGTTATAGCTTTCAAGATAATGTTTTTGGGGTAACCGAATTCAAAATAGGCTATTCGACTTTTGGAGTTAATCCTTTAGGATTTCATTACTTATGAAAGGCTAAAGCCTAAACTCCAACCTTCAACCAACCCCAAAATCTTTTTCTTACACACTATAGTAACTCGAAACCCGAAACTCGAAACTCGAAAGAAAGGTAAAGAAGATGCGACCTGCGATTATTCAAAAACAAAAAGCAGTTAATGAATTAAAGGAAAAGCTGGCACATAGTTCCGGTTTTGTCTTGACTGATCATAGGGGGCTAACGGTCAAGGAGATTACCGAACTTAGACGACGCTTGCGAGAAACGAATAGCGAATATCATATCGTAAAAAATACTCTCTTGCAGAGGGCTTTGGAGGGAACTAATTTAGCGTCACTGCGTGAGAGTCTGAACGGCCCGACTTCGGTGGCCTTTACTTCAGATCCAAACATGACAGTGGCTAAAATCTTGTTGGGGTTTGCCAAAGAATTTGATAAACCTGCTATTAAGGCCGGAGCGTTTGAAAATAAGGCCTTGACCGCCAAAGAAGTTGATGCCATTGCTAATCTGCCATCTAAGGAGGTGCTCATCGGCAGGGTTCTGGGAGGTATTCAGGCCCCACTAACCAGATTAGTCAACTGTTTAGCTGCTCCGATGAGGGGATTACTTACGGTCTTGAAAGCAGCCAGTGAAAAAGCAGGATAGAGATTTTTGATTGCGGATTTCGGATTGTGGATTGCGGAATGAA
>JASEGY010000064.1:2402-3071 GCA_030019105.1 bacterium
GAAATATCCAAAATGAGAAAGTTCGCAATCCGAAATCCGAAATCCGAAATAAGAAGCGGATTTCGGATTGTGGATTGCGGAATGAAATATCCAAAATGAGAAAGTTCGCAATCCGAAATCCGAAATCCGAAATAAGAAGGGGAGGTAAAGTAAAAATGCCTGTAGCAACTAAGGAAGAGATAGTAGAAGCTATTTCGAGTTTGTCCGTGTTAGAACTTTCAGAGTTGGTTAAGGACCTGGAAGAGAAATTTGGTGTTTCAGCGGCCGTGCCGATGATGGCAGGAGGTCCTATGCCTGGTGGTGCTGCTGAGGCTTCCGCTGAAGAGGAACAGACAGAGTTTGATGTCATCCTGGCTTCGGTAGGTAGTCAAAAGATCCCTGTGGTTAAGGAGATCAGGACCATTACTTCGTTAGGTTTAAAAGAAGCCAAGGCCCTGGCTGATGAAGCCCCTAAACCTATAAAAGAAAAGATCAGCAAGGAAGAAGCCGAGGAGATCAAGGCAAAATTAGAGGCAGTCGGAGCTACGATAGAGATAAAGTAAATTCGGATTGCGGATTGAAAGAATCGTCTTGATTTAACGATCGAACGTATCCATTACCAAAATAACAGTAAGCTATAGTGCTTAAGAAAAAGATTCTGGGGTTGGTTGAAGATTGGAGTTTAGGCTT
>JASEGY010000064.1:3078-12121 GCA_030019105.1 bacterium
GCTATAGTGCTTAAGAAAAAGATTCTGGGGTTGGTTGAAGATTGGAGTTTAGGCTTTAGCCTTTCATAAGTAATGAAATCCTAAAGGATTAACTCCGAAAGCTATATAGCCTATCTTGAATTCGCTTACCCCAAAATATTTATCTTAAGAGCTATATAATCTGCAATCTACAATCCGCAATCCGAAATCGAAAGGGGAGGATTTTTAAATCCTATGAGTCTGGAAATGCTTAACGGGCGAATAAGTTTTGGGAAGGTTAAGGAAATCGTGTCTATCCCTGACTTAACAGCGGTTCAACGTAAGTCTTATGAACGATTCCTCCAGTATAAGGTCCCTCCGGATAAACGGATAAACCAGGGATTAGAGCAGGTATTTCGTGAAGTCTTCCCGATCATCTCTTTTAATGAAAAGTTGGTTCTGGAATACGTCAGTTACAGCCTGGCAGAACCTAAGTACACTGAAGAAGAGTGCCGGGAAAGAGACGCGACCTATGCTGCTCCTTTGAAAGTAAAGACAAGACTTGTTTGTAAGGAGACTATGGAGGTTCGGGAGCAGGATGTCTATATGCGGGAAATACCTGTTATGACCTCCCGGGGGACATTTATTATTAACGGGGCTGAAAGGGTGATTGTCAGTCAGCTTCATCGTTCACCCGGTATTTTTTATACCTTTGATGAAACTACCCGGACCTACTCCGCTAGATTTATCCCCTATTGGGGCACATGGATTGAATTTGAAGTTGATGTCAATAATATTGTCATTGTCCGTCTGGCCAGAAGAAGAAAGCTGTTAGCGACTACCTTCCTGCGGGCCCTGGGATATTCGACTAACCAGGAGATCATAGAATTGTTTTATCCGACCTCTAAGGTAGAGACAATCTCAGATCGTATTATTGGCTTTAGGGTAGCTGAAGATATAATCGATTCGGATACCAACGAAGTTATCCTGCGATGTAATCAGAAGATCAAACCGGAGATTCTAACCAGGCTAAGAGAGGTAGGGGTAGAAACAATATCCATCCTTGATATTGATGCGGTAAGTGACGATATTTCTATCCTGAACACCCTTGACCGGGATGACACCTCTTGCCGGGAAGAGGCCATTCTTAAGGCTTATACTATTATTCGACCAGGGGAACCCACTATTTTAGACAACGCTGTGAATGCCTTTGAACGGTTATTTTCTGATTCGACCAGGTATAATCTTGGTCTGGTCGGAAGGTATAAGATTAACAAAAAATTGAAACTTGATACTCCTCTGGAAGTAAGGACTTTAACCAAAGAAGATATAGTCGCGGCCATAAAACGTCTTATTCGGCTACATGTTGAACATGGAGAAGCGGATGATATTGATCACCTGGGTAATCGAAGGGTACGCTCCGTGGGTGAACTTCTCCAAAATCATCTTCGGATAGGGTTTACCAGGTTGGAGAAGGGGATTCAAGAACGAATGGCCATCCAGGATCCGGATACGATGATTCCCCAGACAGTGATTAATATCAAGCCGGTTACGGCCGCCATAAACGAATTTTTCGGTTCTTCACAACTTTCTCAGTTTATGGATCAGACCAATCCGCTGGCTGAATTGACCCATAAACGGAGATTATCTGCCCTGGGCCAGGGCGGTCTTTCTAAAGAGCGGGCCGGATTTGAGGTTAGAGATGTGCATCATACTCACTATGGAAGGATATGTCCTATTGAGACTCCAGAGGGGCCGAATATTGGGCTTATTGTTTCTCTTTCTACCTACGCCCAGGTAGATGAGTATGGGTTTATTGAAATACCTTATCGAAAGGTAATTAATGGAAAAGCAACTCGTGAAATTAAGTATTTGCGGGCTGACGACGAAGAAGAATCTTATATTAGTCCGGCTTCGACACCGGTTGATTCTGAAGGAAAGTTGACAGAAGGTCTTGTTTCAGCCCGGCATGGAGATAATTACCCTCTTATTGTTCCCGAGCAGGTTAATTATATGGATGTATCATTTAAACAGTTGGTTAGTGTCTCTACGGCTTTAATCCCTTTCCTGGAGCACGATGATGCTAACCGGGCTTTGATGGGATCGAATATGCAGCGGCAGGCCGTACCTCTGCTTAAGCCTGAGCCGCCCCTTGTCGGGACAGGTATGGAAGGTAAAGTCGCCTGTGATTCCGGGTCAATAATTATCTCTGATGTGGAAGGAATAGCGATCAGTGTTACGGGTGATGAACTTAAGATAAAAAGCGTTGAGGGAGAGATCAAGGAGTTTAAGCTGCGTAAATTTAAACGCTCTAATCAGGGTACTTGCCTTAACCAGACGCCCATAATTAGAAAAGGGGATCAAGTAAAAGCGGGGCAACCTTTGACCGAGGGAACAGCTACGGCTGGAGGTGAACTGGCGCTTGGTTCTAATATTCTGGTTGCCTTTATGCCCTGGGAGGGATATAATTTTGAGGATGCCATCCTTATATCTGAAAGGCTGGTTCGGGAAGATGTTTTCAGTTCTATTCATATCGAACGGTTTGAGGTTGAGGCCAGGGATACTCAACTTGGACAAGAGTCTATTACCCGGGATATCCCTAATTTGGGAGAAGAAGCCCTCAAAGACCTGGATAAATCAGGAATAGTCAGGATTGGCGCCCATGTACGGCCAGGCAACATTCTCGTCGGGAAGGTTACTCCGAAGGGAGAAACCGACCTCTCTCCCGAATATAAGCTCCTTCATTCTATCTTTGGTGAAAAAGCCCGTGAGGTGAGAGATTCTTCCCTCAGGGTTCCTTATGGTAAAGAGGGGATAGTAATTGATGTTAAGGTTTTTTCTCAGGAGGCCAGAGACGACTTGCCTTCCGGTGTGGAAAAAATGGTGCAGGTCTATGTGGCCAAAAAGAGGAAGATATCTGTAGGAGACAAGATTGCCGGCCGGCATGGAAATAAAGGGGTTATTGCCAGGATATTGCCGGATGAGGATATGCCTTTTATGGCTGACGGGACGGCGGCAGATATGGTTTTAAATCCACTCTCTGTCCCTTCCAGAATGAACCTGGGACAGATTATGGAGACCCATTTGGGCTGGGCGGCGCATGTGCTGGGCACAAAGTATGCCTCGCCTGTTTTTGATGGAGCGACAGAAGATGAGCTAAGGGCAGAATTAAAAAGGGCTTCCTTGCCTGAACATGGAAAGATAAACCTCTATGATGGCCGGACCGGAGAGAAGTTTGAACAAAAGGTAACCGTCGGATATATTTATATTATGAAATTAGCCCATTTGGTAGAAGATAAGATTCACGCCCGTTCGACCGGTCCTTACTCTTTAGTTACCCAACAGCCGTTAGGTGGCAAGGCTCAGTTTGGCGGGCAAAGATTAGGTGAAATGGAGGTTTGGGCTTTAGAGGCTTATGGCGCTGCTTATACCTTGCAGGAGCTTCTTACCGTGAAAAGCGATGACATTGTTGGCCGGGCCAAGGTCTATGAGGCTATTATTAAAGGAAAGAATGCCCGGGCGCCGGGGATCCCTGAATCCTTTAATGTTCTTTCCCAGGAGCTCAGAGGGTTGGCCTTAGATATTGAGGTTTTGGATAAAGATGGCAAGCCTGTGGATATAAAAAAGTTGGATGAGATGCGTCGAATGTCTGAGGAGCCTAAGATAGCTTCTGAAAAGCTTCTGGGCAAAAGAGAAGGACGACAACTAACCGCAACTGACGTTTTTGCTGAGACGGGATAAGTAACAGTAAGTAGTAAGTAGTAAGTAGTAAGTATAGTGCTTAAGAAAAAGATTTTGGGGTTGGCTATCCTTTGGAGTTCAGGCTTTAGCCTTTCATAACTAATGAAATCCTAAAGGATTAACTCCGAAAGCTACATAGCCTATCTTGAATTCGCTTACCCCAAAATATTTATCTTAAGAGCTATAGTAAGTAGTAAGTAGTGAGGAGTAAGGAGAAGAGAGATTTCTACCTAAACTACCTACTACTTACTACTTACTACCTACTACCTACTACCTACTACCTACTACCTACTACCTACTACCTACTGAAAAAAGGGGGAATTTCATTTGAGTGCTGAAGTTGCTGCTGCTGAAACTCAACCGGGCAATCTTCCATTTACCTTAACGGATGATGTAGATGAAATCTTTGATTTCGCTTCTATTACCATAAAGCTGGCCTCCCCGGACCGCATTCGATCATGGTCCAATGGTGAAGTGAAAAAGCCGGAAACCATTAATTATCGCACCTTTAGACCGGAACGAGACGGCCTTTTCTGCGAACGTATATTTGGGCCAACCAAAGATTATGAATGCTACTGCGGGAAATATAAAAGTATTCGTTATAGAGGTATGATCTGTGACCGATGTGGAGTAGAAGTGAGCCGGTCTGAAGTAAGAAGGGAACGTATGGGACATGTTGAGCTGGTGGCGCCGGTGGCACATATCTGGTATTTTAAGCGGATTCCTTCTCAAATGTCTATCCTTTTAGATGTCTCTGTTAAGAATCTGGAACGGGTTCTTTACTTTGAAGAATACATAGTAGTTAGAGCGACCGAATCAATGCCGTTCAAAGTTGGAGATGTTATTGGAGAGGAAGAGTTCCGGATGTCCCGGGAGAAATATAGTGATGATTTCTCGGCTGAAATGGGCGCCGAGGCGGTAAAAAAATGCCTTCAGGCATTGAACCTGGAGGAATTAGCTGTTGCTCTCCGGAATGCGATGAAAGATGAGTCCTCGGTCCAGAAAAAGAAAAAGATCATTCGCCGTTTAGGTGTCATTAATTCTTTTCTGAAATCCGGTAATAAGCCGGAATGGATGATCTTAGATGCTGTGCCGGTTATTCCTCCGGAACTTAGACCGATGGTTCAATTAGATGGTGGTAGATTTGCTACTTCTGATCTAAATGATCTTTATCGCCGGGTGATCAATCGGAATAACAGACTTCAGCGATTACTTGATTTGAAGGCGCCTGAGATCATTATTAGAAATGAAAAAAGAATGCTGCAGGAAGCCGTGGATACCCTTTTTGATAATTCCAGACGGGGGAGAGGTGTTAAGGGGCCGGGGAGTAGACCTCTTAAATCCCTTTCCGACATCTTAAAAGGAAAACGGGGCAGATTCAGACAAAACCTATTAGGTAAACGGGTGGATTATTCCGGCCGGTCAGTCATTGTCGTTGATCCGAGGTTGAAGCTGTATCAATGCGGCCTGCCCAAAAAGATGGCCATTGAGCTGTTTAAGCCTTTTATTATGAAAAAATTAGTGGATAAGGGACTGGTTCATAATATCAAGTCAGCCAAACGAATGATAGAGAGGGAAGATAAAGAGATATGGGATGCCTTAGAGGAGGTTATTGTAGGTCATCCGGTTCTCTTAAACCGGGCCCCGACTCTCCACCGGGCCGGTTTTCAGGCATTTGAACCTATTTTGGTAGAAGGCGAAGCCATTAAAATACATCCTTTAGTTTGTACGGCTTTCAATGCCGATTTCGACGGGGATCAGATGGCGGTTCACGTGCCGCTTTCGATAGAAGCTCAGTTGGAATGTGAAATGTTAATGCTTTCCATCTACAATATCCTCTCTCCGGCTAATGGAGATCCTTTAGTGGTTCCTTCTCAGGATATTGTCCTTGGCTGCTGTTATCTGACCAAAGATAGTCCCCGGCCGGAAAAATTAAGGTCCTATCTTAATTTTGAAGAAGTCCTGGCGGCTCATGATGCCGGGATACTTAGTCTGCATACCCTGATTGAAGTCAGGATGACCGGATCGAGAATAAAGACAACTACGGGCAGGCTTATTCTTAACGAGATTCTGCCGCCTGAAATAGGCTTTATTAACAAAATGGTGAATAAGCGGGCCCTGTCTGAAATTATCTATGACTCCTACCGCAAGATTGGCCTGGCCAGGACAGTTGATCTGCTTGATAAAATAAAAAAACTTGGGTTTGAGTATGCTACGCGGTACGGGGGGTCAATTAGCATAGATGATATTAAGATCCCGTCTGAAAAAAAGGAGATTTTAGAGAGAGGGCATCAGGAGGTAGAAAAGACGATAGGGGAGTATCAACAGGGGTTGATTACCGAGGAAGAGAGATACAACCGGATTGTTGATATATGGACTTCTCTGGGAGAAGAGGTGGCGGATGCCAGCTTTAAACAACTGGCTCAGGATATAAATGGTTTTAATCCGATTTACATTATGGTTGAATCAGGGGCCAGGGGGAGTAAACAACAAATCAGACAATTAGCCGGCATGCGTGGTCTGATGGCCAAGCCATCCGGAGAGATTATTGAGTTGCCTATTACGGCTAACTTCCGGGAAGGGCTTTCTGTGCTGGAATATTTCATCTCCACCCATGGGGCGAGGAAGGGCTTGGCTGATACAGCCCTGAAAACAGCCGATGCCGGTTATCTGACCAGGAGATTAGTGGATATAGCCCAGGATGTTATTGTGACTGAGGTGGATTGTGGGACTATGAATGGGATGGTAATTGAGGCCATTAAGGAAGGGGATGAAATTATTGAGTCACTCAAGGAGCGAATCTTAGGCCGGGTTACTGTGGATGAGATTGCAGACCCTATGTCGGGTGAGATCATGGCCCGGACAGGGGAGGAAATAAAGGAAGAAGCGGCTAAGTTAATAGAAGAAGCAGAGATAGAAAGGGTCAGGATTAGAAGTGTTCTTACCTGTGAATCTTCCCGGGGTGTATGTGCTAAATGTTATGGAAGGAATTTAGCTACAGGCCGATTGATTGACATAGGAGAGGCCGTCGGAATTATTGCGGCTCAGTCGATTGGTGAACCCGGAACTCAGCTTACCATGAGGACCTTCCATATCGGAGGAACTGCCTTCCGTCAAGTAGAAGAGAGAGAAGCCAGGTTGGACTATCCGGTTGAAATCGTATCATTACCCAAGCACATCATTCCCCTGCAGAATGAAAAAGGTATGATTGTCGCTCGCGGGGGAGATATGGTTGTCAGAAAAATTCTTAAAGAATATGTTCTCCCTCCGGGGAGTAAGATCATGGTATTTGATGGACTGTGGATCAACTTAGGCGAAGTCGTGGCTGAGACGAGTGAAGGGAAGAGTATTAAGGCGGATGTGGCCGGAATAGGTCGCATAACTGAAGAAGGAAAGGTATTAATCGAGGCCAGGGAGAGGCGTATTCCTCTTCGAACCGGTAGTAAGGTTTATGTCAAAACATCCGACTTAGTTGAAGCCGGCCAGATTATTGCTGAATTTGATCCCTACAATGAACTTATTCTAACTGAAACCACAGGTGAAGTCAAGTATAAAGATATTATTAAGGGCAGAACTTTGCGAGAGGAGAGAGACGAGAACACCGGTCTTTTTAATAGAGTCGTAGTTGAAGACAGGGAGGGAGAGTTGCAGGCGACGGTAGATATAATCAGAGAGGATGGAAAGATGGTCAACTATATCTTACCGCATGGGTCCAGGATAGTGGTCAATGACGGACAGAAATTGGCTGGTGGAGATACATTAGCTAAGTTCCCTCAAGCATTGTCTAAGACTAAAGACATTACCGGCGGATTACCCCGGGTAGCTGAACTTTTTGAAACCAGATGTCCCAGGGATAATGCCTTAATCGCTGAAATTGATGGTGTCGTCGAGTTTAAAGAAATCGTAGGGGGCACAAGGACTGTTCGGATTAGAAATAAGGTGACCAATACCACGAGAGATTATAGTCTGCCTGTAGGTAAACACCTGAAGATCCATGAGGGAGATGAGGTCAAAGCCGGGGATCAATTGGTTGAGGGCCCGATAGACCCGCAGGACATCCTTCGGATTAAAGGAGACCGTGCTTTGCAGCAGTATCTTTTAAACGAGGTCCAGGAGGTTTATAAACTTCAGGGAGTGAATATCAATGATAAACACATTGAAGTTATTGTTCGTCAGATGCTGAGGCGGGTAGAGGTAACTTCATCCGGAGATACGGATTTTCTTGCCGGGGACCATCTGGATAAGTTCCGCTTTATGGCTGAGAATAAACGTGTGATAACTGAAGGGGGAACGGCGGCTCAAGCAAGACCGCTTCTTATGGGTATAACTAAAGCATCATTAGCCACTGATTCTTTTATTTCAGCGGCTTCATTCCAGGAAACTACCAGGGTTTTAACGGAAGCCGCGATTAAAGGCCGGGTGGATGAATTGATTGGCTTGAAGGAAAATGTGATTATTGGCCGGCTTATTCCAGCCGGGACAGGAATGCCGCAGTATAAAGACAAGCGGTTTAAATTTAATAGATTAAAGGAAGTGAAAGCTGTTACAGAGAACGAGAAGATAGAGGAGGAAGAGCAGCAGCAGCAGGTGCAGGCGCAGGAACTTGTCGGCTGATAGCTGAGCGCTTATATTTTTTTGTAAAATCCCAAAAAAACCGTTGACAAAATAGAGAGATAGTGGTAAACTACTATCTCTGGCGCAACAGAAAAGTGTAAGTAGGAAATGTTGCTTTTTTAAGTATCCCTGAGGGGGTGATAATCTAAGTTAATCTGTATTATAAAAAGAAACGGGCTTCTTAAAAAGCAGCTTCGTGAGCTGCTTTTTTTTATTAACAATTACTAATTACTAATTACTAATTAATAATTGTTAATTGTTAAGAGGAGGAAGATTTTGCCGACTATTAATCAATTAGTCAGGAAGGGAAGAGCAAAGGTCAAGAGAAAGATTACTGCTCCGGCGCTGGCTAGTTCGCCGCAGAGGAGGGGGGTTTGTACTAAGGTTTACACCACGACCCCTAAAAAGCCGAATTCTGCTTTAAGAAAAGTAGCCAGGGTAAGATTGTCGAGCGGGTTTGAAGTTACCACCTATATTCCTGGTATTGGTCATAACCTTCAGGAGCACTCCGTGGTTATGATTAGAGGAGGCAGGGTGAAGGATCTGCCGGGAGTAAGGTATCATATTGTAAGAGGAACTTATGATACGGGTGGGGTAGCTAATCGATTTAAAAGCAGGTCAAAATACGGAAGTAAAACACCGAAGAAGAAGGCGGAGTAAAGATAGTAGGTAGTAGGTATACTCAGCACGGTCATAAATAGTGATTTTGAATAGGTTGTAAGTTGTAGGT
>JASEGY010000650.1 GCA_030019105.1 bacterium
ATTAAATCCAGCCAGAGCTGGTCAAAATAAGACTTCTCGCTAAATATGGCTTGAATAAAGCATTCTTCTACATCTTTTGACTTAATCTCATCCCGTTCCCCTTTTAAAGAAAAATAGATTAACTGACAGAGCAGTTGGGCATAGTAAGGATGGGCATTGCTCCTGGTGATTATTTCCCGGGCAGCCTCCTTTTCTATGTAGAAGCCCAACTCACGGAAGGTCTTAATTATATACTCCTCCAGTTCCGGCCCGGGTAATTCTGCAAGATACAATATCCGGCCAAATCTAAAGAAGGCCTGATGCCGGCTGGCAAATAATTGTTCCATCAGGCTTTCCTGGCTGCCGGTAAAGATATAGGTAACATTGCCTTGCAGTTGGAACCTGGCGCGCATCTTCTTTATTAAGGAGTCTCCATTCAATTTAGCCAGGTCTCCAAATTCGTCAAAGGCAAAGATGAGATGTTTCCCGCGGTTGCCGGCAAATTCCTGGGGGAACTCAAGGGCCTTATCGAACAGGTCGTCTTCATCTACCCTGGGATCAGCAAAGCCCAGGATGAACTCGAAGTCATTTATCACCTGTTTTATCTCAATCTGTTTCAGGGCAGTCATCAACCCGGATTTTATTGACTTGATGACTCCCTTAACAGGCATCTTTTCATTACTTAAGACAGCCTCGGTAATAGCCTCGCCCAACTCCCTTTTGGTAGAGGTATCAAAGATGTCTACCCTGGCTGTCAGAAAATTCTTGAGCCTTAAACCCTCCAGAGCTTCCAGGAGAAGAGAAGTCTTCCCATATCTCCTGGGGCCAATCAGAACCACACTCTGGTGATGGGAGGTAAGCTCTATTATTTGTGAAAGCTCTTTTGTCCGGCCAACAAGGTCCTTTCCTTTTACAGGAATCCCGGTGGGAAAAGGAACTAACATTTACTCCCCCTTCTTCATACAAAGTTTGCATGATACATTTTGTGCCTGATATGGTGAAAACCTAAGTATACCAGCAATCTTCTGAAAAGTCAAGGAGAAGATGTCGGAGCCAGGTGTGAAGAGTCAAAATCTATAAAGAGAGTCCCCAGGCAGAACAAATTCTCCTTGACTTTGCCACTTCTGTAAGTTATAATATAAAAGCGGAGAGGGGGGAGATTGTGTTGGAAAAGATTAAGACTCTATCCGAGTTAAAGGAGATAGTTGGTCAGTTAAAAAAAGATGGCAAGCGGGTTGTTTTCACAAATGGCTGCTTTGATCTCCTTCATGTAGGACATATCAGATGTCTTAAAAAGGCCAGGGAATTGGCGGATATTCTGGTGGCCGGCCTCAATAGCGACTCATCGGTTAAAGGACTAAAGGGAGATAGTCGTCCTCTTATCCCTGAGCAAGAACGGGCAGAAATCTTAGCTGCGCTGGAATGTGTGGATTACGTAGTTATCTTTGAGGAGCCTGATCCGGTGAGAGTTATTTCTACTTTGTTACCTGATGTTTTAGTAAAGGGGGATGAGTATAGCCTGAGTGAGATTAAGGGGCGGGAGATAGTGGAAGCCGGCGGGGGGGAAGTTGTTAGAGTCTCCCTGGTCAAGGGACGCTCTACGAGCAACCTCATTCAGCAAATTCGGTATGGGAAATAGTAAGAGGTAGGGTCTTTGAACATTCATAATTTGTAACTACTCAGCCTCTTTATTAACCACGAATGAACACGAATTATCACGAAT
>JASEGY010000651.1 GCA_030019105.1 bacterium
CAAAACTCCATCACCCCCTTTTTAATCAAGTCCCATTTTGAAAACGGTCTCAGAGGAATGGTTGTCTACGATTGCGATAGATTTTCACAGTATAGTAACTTCAACCAAAGGAACAGTAACTGTTCCTTTATCTGATGGCTCTATTTACACCGTTTCTGTCATTTTCAATGATTCTCTCTTTATCGATCCCAATGAAGGGAATAGGGAGCTTGGAGAAGGTACTTTTACAACTTCCGATAATTGGACCGGAAAAGTGGAATATAAGAATGACTGGGGAACTTATACTTATCCCGATGGATTTAGTAAGCATCTTTTAGGCCGAACGGTAAAAGGTTGCATAAATGATGAGAATGGGAATAAAATCGCTATTATTGATTATTATGAAAACGTTCAGGCACTTGGCAGATACATTTACTACACCATGGTTGACGATCCCAATCAGGAAGTGCATAAAATAGAACTAAATCCTTACCAATAAGCCGCGAATTCCTTTAGAAATACGAAATTGCAAATGTCACTGTGCCAGACTAATTACAGTAACAGAGATTTCCAAAGTGCCTCAAAAGGGATGTTTTTGCCTCCTTTGATTCCTGGACACTTTGTGGTGAGCGCATTCCAGGGCACACCGGCCAAGTCAGCCTATACATTCCGGAAAGTGTCCAGAAATCAAAAAGCCAATTTTGCCCTTCTGGAACCTACTTTGGAAATCTCTGTATCCCGTATTTTTCCATCAACCGATAAAGCTTATACCGGTTTATCTCAAGCAACCCGGCCGCCCTGGTTTTATTCCCATTTGTGGCCTGAAGGCTCTTGATGATATGCGCCCTTTCTATTTCATCCAGTCCTTTAGACTTCTCTATCTTCTTTAAAATAGGTGATTCACCCTTCTTTAAGATATTTAGCGGCAGGTCCTCAGGGATAAGACGATAGTTATCGGTGACCACTACGGCATGTTCGATAGCGTGTTCTAACTGCCGCACATTACCTGGCCAGTGGTATTCAGCCAGAATGTCCAGAACCTCTTGTGAAAGGGCCGGGGCATCACGGTTGATCTTTTTCGCATATTTCTCGAGAAAATGTTGGGCCAGGGACTGAATGCTCTCTTTTCTCTCCCTTAAAGGCGGCATGTGAATTCGAAAACATTCCAGGCGGTAGAAGAGGTCATCTCTGAAATGACCCTTTGCCATCTCTTCTTCCAGGTTCCGGTTAGTAGCCGCTATCACACGGACATCTATCTTTCTCGGTTTTGTCTCCCCTATCCGGGTGATTTCCTTCTCTTGAAGTACGGCTAAAAGTTTGACCTGGATATTTCCACTCAGTTCCCCCACTTCATCGAGTAAAATGGTACCTCCATGGGCTGCCTCAAAATACCCCTGCGTTTCTCCTTTGCAACCTGTAAAGGCCCCATCGGCATGACCAAAGAGCTCACTTTCAGCTAAAGTTTCCGCCACGTTTCGAACAGTTACAAAAGGCCCCTGCCGTCGTTTGCTTTTCTCATGTATCATCCGGGCAATGACCTCCTTGCCGGTTCCACTTTCACCCGTGATAAGCACACTGCTATCATTACCCCTGGCGATCTTTTCCACCAGGGCTAACACATCGTTCATTGCTTTACTGACAGCTATAGACTTCATGCAGAGATTTCCAAAGTAGGTTCCAGAAGGGCAAAATTGGCCTTTTGATTTCTGGA
>JASEGY010000652.1 GCA_030019105.1 bacterium
CCCCAAGTTATTGAGAAGGTACAAAATCGCAGATTATGCCCGCGTTGAGTATAGTCTGGTGGTCTGGTGTCTGGTGATATACTCAACGAGGGCGTAATTTGTGATTTTGTATCTTGTAAACTGGTGTCTGGTTGTCTGGTGAGTGGCAGCCTGGTATTTACCAGACTACCAGACACCAGGCTACAAGGCTACCAGACACCAGGCACCAGACTACCAATTTTTATTCTATTATCTCTGTAATTACCCCTGAGCCTACGGTTCGGCCGCCTTCTCTAATTGCAAACCTGAGTTGTTCTTCCATAGCAATAGGAGTAATAAGTTGAATGGTCATACTCACATTATCACCCGGCATGACCATTTCTACTCCTTCAGGAAGATTTGCGACGCCGGTTACATCAGTTGTTCTGAAATAGAATTGAGGACGATAGCCGTTAAAGAACGGAGTATGACGTCCACCTTCTTCTTTGGTTAGAATATAAACCTCAGCCTTGAAGTTGGTATGAGGAGTAATGGAGCCCGGGGCACAAATAACCTGACCCCGTTCAATATCGTTTTTCTCTACTCCCCGGAGCAGAACCCCCACATTATCTCCTGCTCGACCTTCATCAAGTGTCTTTCTAAACATCTCTATTCCAGTGACAACCGTATTGTGGGTGGGACGGATACCCACAACTTGCACCTTATCCTGAATTTTAACTATGCCTCGTTCAATTCGACCGGTAGCTACCGTGCCCCGGCCGGTAATGGTGAAGACATCTTCTACCGCCATAAGGAAGGGCTTGTCCAAATCTCGTTTAGGTTCCGGGATAAAAGTATCTACGGCCGCTAAAAGCTCAAAAATACTTTTGCACTCTTCACCATCAACATTGTTGGCGGCGGCAGCTTCGCCCGCCTTAAGGGCTGAACCACGAATAACCGGTATGTCATCGCCCGGGAATTCATAGTCAGACAAAAGCTCCCTCACTTCCAATTCCACTAAATCCAGGAGTTCCGGGTCATCGACCATATCGACTTTATTCATATAGACAACAATATGCGGAACCCCTACCTGCCTGGCTAAAAGGATATGCTCCCTGGTTTGGGGCATAGGTCCGTCAGCAGCAGAGACTACCAGGATAGCTCCATCCATCTGAGCCGCGCCGGTGATCATATTTTTAACATAATCGGCATGTCCGGGGCAGTCAACGTGGGCATAATGCCTCTTCTCAGTTTGATACTCTACATGAGCAATAGCAATAGTAATTCCTCTCTCTCGCTCTTCCGGGGCATTGTCAATCTGATCAAATGCCTTATATTCAGCGAGGTTTTTGTGGGCGAGAACATTGGTTATCGCTGACGTTAGAGTTGTCTTTCCATGATCAACGTGCCCAATAGTCCCGATGTTCAGGTGTGGTTTTACCCTCTCAAATTTCTTCTTAGCCATAATTTGCCTCCCTTTCTCCTAATGGTAATTAAGTCATTTGTGACCAGTGGTCTGATAACAAACGACCAATTATTAGCTTTTCCGTAACTACTCAGGTTGTCAGGTTCACGGTTCAAAGGTTCACGGTTGGTCGCCCCTTGCGCTCTTCGTATGGTACACTTTCGGAGTCAATTCGCGTGCAGTTGTCAGGCCTCAATATCTTCAAGCCATTCAATCTTCATCGCTTTCTAACCTTGAACCTTGAACCT
>JASEGY010000653.1 GCA_030019105.1 bacterium
GCCTAAACTCCAATCTTCAACCAACCCCAGAATCTTTTTCTTAAGCACTATATCTACTGCTTGAGCACGATCATCTTGCGGATAGAGCTAAAAGATCCGGCTTTAAATTGATAAAGATAGGCGCCGCTGGAAACCTCGCTTCCCTTCCCATCCCGCCCATCCCAGTAAGCGGCCTTATTCTTGTCAAGATAGCTTCCCGGGCTGAGCTGTCCTAAGTCCAGGGTCCTTACTAATTGGCCACTGAGGTTGTAAATGTTGATTACTACCTCAGTTCCCTCAGCCAATTTGAAAGGTATCCAGACTTCCGGATTGAAGGGGTTGGGATAATTCTGAAGGAGTTGACTCTCCCCCGGCACCTGATCGTTTACGGCTAAATTAATGTATTCAGCTAAGATATTCCTCAGTTCTGTATTTGGAGAACCGGCCAGGGTCTCATACATCGCCCTGAAGGCCGGGAGATAAGCGGCCCAGTTTATATTATTGTCTGCTAAAGAAGGCGCAGATAAATAGACGTCATGGGTCTTGTGCCAATTCAAGCCAACGGCCAGGACATCTTTCGCATCTATGCTCCCGTCACCATTGGCGTCAGCGTAAGCAGCCGCCACCGGGCTCCAGGCGGCAGCCGGCTGACCAATCCAACCCGTTTGGGTGCTCGTTCTGGCCTTACCGGCAGATTTCCAATAGAGACCGATCGGCAAGACGTCCTTAGCATCGACCCGGCCGTCATTGTTAGTATCCCCGGGCCAGACAGTAACTGTCTGGATAAGTCCTTCGGCCACCTTTATTTGACTTGAGACTATTTTGAGACCAATGGTATTGTCCAGATGATTCTTAGCCACAACGTCAGAGAAGCTCAGGTCGATTTTTTCATTGGTTGAAACATTCTCGGACAACTTGAAGGTAAGCTTGACGACAGGCTTATTCTTATCGAATCCGCTGACCCCGCTGGAATGAATCCCCTTCTTCCGGCTGATCCCAACCTCAATCCTTCCGGCATTGTCATCAGCTTCATTATGGAAGACCACTTTACTGGGGTCATTGTCCAGGAAGTTTCCTGCTTCTGCCTGGACAAAGTCCAGATATTGGGTCCTGGTGTAATTTAAAGTAAAAGACAGGCCAAATAAATCCGACACCGGATAATAGTCATCTCCCACAAAAACCTCTACGTTAAAGGTCTGCCCCTTCTTCAGCTCGTAAATAGTTTCATCCAACCTCAATGGAATATTGCCGGTCACACCGGATACGGTAATCGTAACCTGATCAGGCAAAGAGAACCGCCTATCCGGGTCAACCACCTTCAATTGGAAGGTATAAATACCGGCTTTCCAGGGAATGAAAGTCGGGTGGACCTCTTTGTCCAACAGGATCATCTCCGGCCCTGACAGCCAGGTCCAGTAATAGGAGACGGGGTCTCCATCCGGATCATAACTCTTACTTCCATCAAGAATAACGATACTGCCTCCTCCGGCCTCCAAATCACGGCCGGCATCAGCTACCGGACTGCTCAACCCGGATAACCAGGGTCGATAATCGATAAAATCACTTACCCGGTCCCCAGAACCATTAGGATTATAAAGGCCCCTGTTCGAATCATCCCTGGGGCCAAGCTGGCCTGGCGGGCCAAGCTGGCCTGGCGGGCCGAGCCGGCCTGGCGGGCCGAGCCG
>JASEGY010000654.1 GCA_030019105.1 bacterium
GCATTGCTCCTGGGGTTGAAACCCCAGGCTTCATTCCTTCACCGCTTCGCGGTGGTAACTAATTTACCCCTCGAATTAGCGTTGACCCGTTTTTTTCGATTATTGCCGAACATTAACATGGGCTCGCTTCCTCCTTTTTGTCAAAGTTTAGTGTCCTTTTGACAATTCGGAAGTTTGAGCCCCAAACTTTAGCAAAAACTCACCCGCTCTTTGGAAAAACTGCAATGTCAACCCAAAACTCCATCACCCCCTCTTTAATCAAGTCCAATTTTCAAAACGGTCTCATCAAGTCCCATTTTCAAAACGGTCTCATTTGCGGGACTACTATTGCTTTGGCCTGTGGCCTATGGCTGAAATAGTCAGTTGGGCCTTGATCATCGTTTCGGCCAGTGAGACTTGCAACCTTACCTTCCCGAAAGCTTCAAGCTTTCGGGAAGGTCGCTATTGGCCGAAACGATGACTAAGGCCCTAATAACTTACCACTGACCACTAAGGAGACTAAAATGTTTAGATCAAAATTATTTTTAAAGATGTTTTCAACCATAATCCTGGTAATAGCGCTTTTCTCTATCTCGATTTACTTTTATTCTGTGCCTCTTATTGAGAAGACATTATATGAGGCAGAAACGAGGTCGGGTAGGACAATACTTGACAGTGTTTATCTTGACAATGTTAAATTTCACGGAGAGCGATCATTACGCTGTCTCTTTAGTCGGGAACATGTAGAACGAGAGCGAGCAACAAGATGCTTTACGACCAATTAAGTTGCCTGTTCAGGTGACAATTGCTTCAAAGGCAAGGCAGCCTTGAGCATTTCTCGTATATTAGCCATGGACAGAGCAGGCAGCACCTTGACTTCCAGTTGATGCACTAAGTTAGGGTCGCGTGGATGCTGTTGAGCCCAATCGAGTTTCGTTTCCGCTATGAACCACAACGCCAACGCGTCCAGAGCCGTATGATGCATCCAGGCACGGTACTTGCGGGCGACTAATTCATCCCAACCACCTTCTGTTTTGGCATCCTGGAAGATGCGCTCCGCGAAGTACCGTTCACAGCGCCAAAGAGCCAACTGAGATAGGGGCGTGTCGTTAGGCGCATTGCTCAACGAGAAGCTGAAGCTTCCATCAGGTTCACGCCGCACCAATAGCCATTCCTCTCGGACGGCTCCCTCTTTAGTGAGGGTCCACACTCGACGGGCAGCGCATTCGTAGGCGAGTAATCCTCGTTCCGTGTGGCGAACAGTAACAATTGTCCGTCTCATCTCGCTCACAAGAGAGCGCACCTCTACAGGTGACTCCTTGCTCAAAACATGTACACGCGAGAAGGGACGACCCTGTTGACCAAGCGGTGTTTCAGGCACACCCACTACCGGCTTTTTCAGATAAACCTGGGTGTCTACAGGGATATCCGCCATATAAATCAATCCTTCGGCATCCAAGTCTGCACGGAACGCTTTGTCTCGACCGTACAAGCTGTCACAACCGACTACCTTCATTTAGGTCTCATTGATGAACGTAGTCAATCTCCTCCGCAGAAAGCTGTCTCCACTGAAGTTACCTACGAACCATTTTATAGTATTTAAGAAAAAGATTTTTGGGTTGGATATCAGGTTGGATATCAATTGGAGTTTAGGCTTTAGCCTTTCATAACTAATGAAATCCTA
>JASEGY010000655.1 GCA_030019105.1 bacterium
TAGGAAGTAAATCAAGATACTTCCCATTTCCTAATTTCCCATTTCCCATTTTCGAGTTGCCACATCTACTCCTTCAGAACCCGCTCAAAGAAATCAGAGAGACGTTGGGTTAAAAATTTTCGGTCGAATCTTTTGAGATACTTCCAATCCTGATTCAGGTTTATCCCTCCATTAAGATGTTCCTGATAGAGACGTTGGAGGGCGTATTTGATTTCACTCACCTCGTCGGTATTAACTGCTATTCCCAACCTCCCTTGCCTGACAATATCAGTAGTCATTCCTTCAGGGACAATAGCCAGGATTGGCTTTTCGGCAGCGATATAATCGAAAAGCTTGCCCGGGACCACTGTATCAAGATTAGGCAGATTACCTCTGACAATAAATAATAGCAACAAGGCATCTGATTCTAATTGATACCTGAGGGTTTCCGGTCGAGGGACCTGTCCCAGAAACCGGACATTATCTTCCAGGCCGAACCGGCGGATGACTTTTGTTATCTCTGCCTCCTGCTGGGCCTTAACAATACCACAGAAATCAACCTGGCAGGTTTCTTTCATCTTTGGGTCTTCCTGAAACATCTCTCCCAGGGCAGTCAGAAAGGCCGGGGTGGGATAATCAGCGTAAAGGGCGCCGGTGTAAGTAATCAAGAACTGAGGGCCTTCTCTTTTGGAGGCCGGGAGAGGCTCAAATTCAGCCCGGTCATAACCATTGTCAATAGAAATAATATTCTCCGGACAAAGGAAGGGACGTCTCTTAAGAAGGGCTTCCTTCATTGCCCCGGCAATAACCACGACCGCGCTTGCTTTTTTAAGAACGCACCAGTCAAGGCATTCTTCGATTATCTTATGCAATTTGGTCTTCGGCGGCCTGGTAGGATTATCGGTCCAAAAGTTACGGTACTCAGCTACCCACTTCTTTCCAGTCAGCAGGCTTATCAGTCCGGCAACTAAATGATTAGTAAAATCCGGGGCAGTGGAATAAACCAGATCGATCTTTTCTTTAAAACATAACCGGGTCCCTTTGATTACTGCAAAAGGAAGCCACATTATTTCTTCGGTGGGTATAAAGAAATACCTTCGGAATTGGGTAATAAGTTGAGTGACTGTGTTTTTTAGCCTTTGTAAAAGACCGGAAGAAGATTGCGCACCCACTTTGTGGGTACCCGGGATTGCGGCTTGCGGAATTGAAGATATACCACAACTCGAAACTCGACGACCCTCAAGGCCGAACCGGCCTGGCGGGCCGAGCCGGCCTGGCGGGCCGAGCCGGCCTGGCAGCGGGTGCCCCGAACTCGAAACCGGCTTGCCAAGCTTTTCTTTTAACCTCAAGTTATCTTTCTCTTCCCAGCGTCTATCCAGGAAAACAAACGGGTTAGGACGAGCTGCCCGGTAGACTTTGGTTCCAGGGGGGATCTCTACGGAATGGTCAAACTCCCAGATGGATCTTTCCGAAACAGTAAGCACATGCACCTGCCAACCCAACTCAAGCAGATACTGAGCAAATTTGACAAGACGGACATTCCCCATCTTTCTGGGAGGGAATTCAACAGTGATCAGGAGGATCTTTTTAGTCATTGGTCGGTAGTCAATAGTAGGCGTTGTTCATCGTTTCGGCCATTGGATCAATTTTGTAGTGGTCGAGCTTGCTCGACA
>JASEGY010000656.1 GCA_030019105.1 bacterium
CACAACCAATAGCAGGTGTACCCAGAAAATCTGCGGCAAGGGCAGGATAAACTGTTACTACCACCTGGTCCTCAGCAAGGCAGCCATTGGCATCCCTCACGATCAAGGTATAAATGGTGGTTGTATCCGGACAGGCAACGGGGTTGGTGATACTGGGATCACTAAGACCCCTGGGTGGGTTCCACTCGTAGGTGTATGGTGGAGTGCCTCCTGCTGAGCCATTCAAGGGGGTGCAGGTTCCGGAACAGACACTCACATCAGCCCCGGCATTGGCTGTTGGAGAGGCATAAACCGTGATGTAGCCTATTCTGGTCTTCGTCTTAGAGGCATAAGTATCTGAGATAGTAAGAGAGACATTATAGACCCCAGAATAGACCCCAGAGGCGATATAAGTATGCGTTGGATTCCGGACACTACTGGTATCCCCGTGATTAACAACATTACCTAAAGTCATGGATCACGCCACCTTTGCAGGATTTCAGTCAGATGCTTCTGCGGATTGCGTAGCATCGCTTGTCGGCGAGCCGATGGGGCTCGGATTTCTTCGAGTCAGGGCCAAAACTTTAGGCGTTTTTGTTAGTCACGGGTATCCCCATCTCCAAACTCCCATAACCAGGAGAGGATATCTCCGCTGGATGAGTCACTGAAATCGACTTCTAATGGTACACAGCCGGAGGTATCGCCGGCCGTAAAGTCAGCCACCAGACGGCTGTGAACCGTGACATAGCCTGTTTTAGTCTCGGTATCAGAACCGCAGGTGTCAGAGACAGTCAGGGAAACAGTATAGATGCCCGGAGTGTTGTAGGTATTCGGGACATTATTCTGGGCGGTACTGGTATTTCCATCCCCGAAATCCCAGAGCCAGGTAAGGATATCCCCCGGGGAAGAGTCGCTGAAATTAACTGTTAGAGGAGCAGGACCAATAATAGGCCCGGGAAGAGGCAGGCTGCCGTAGAAATCAGCTACCAGAGGTTCAATAATATTTCCGTTGGTATCCGCTAATAGATTGACTATAATCTGAAGGCCGGCATTGGCAGGATCACCCCAAAAGGTAATTGTGGCCACGTTTACCACGCCGGTGGGCAAAGTCATACTGGTGGTATTAAAGGCAACGAAGGCTGTGGTGCCGGAAGTGAATGTAGTCGTATCAGATATGGGAGTTGCACTGAATTCCGGAGCTGTCCCCCCGGCAATATCCTGGATTGTGACAAGTGATGAATCATAGGTAATACTGAAGTCGTAACAACCTAAAGGATTTGAACAAACATCCGCCTTGATGGCAACGCTGAAGCCCCCTGGAATAACTGTGGTATCGCCTATGGTTACCTCGCCGGTACCCGCCAAAACAGGACAAGCTATGAAGACTGAAATCATTATCAAAAAGACGTAAATAATATGCTTAAAGCACCCCCCCCCAAGCTTAGCTCTCATTTTTTTCTCCTTTCAAAACTACCGCGGCATTTGTCAGCGCCAATTCTAAGGCCTGTCCTGAAACTTGCCTTAGTTAATCAAAGTATAATACCACATTCTACCCAGATTGTCAATTACTTTTTGGCCATGATTCGGGGCAATCGCATCAAAATAATTATTATCTCTCGCAAAGGCGCAAAGTTCGCAGAGAACATAATTATTTATTCGGCTCGGCCAGTGA
>JASEGY010000657.1 GCA_030019105.1 bacterium
TATGGATTCTTTTCGGCATATTTCAACAACTATTTGAGAACTTTTAACTGTCGAGTTAATAATATGTTATGCCAGTGACTACGAGTGAGGAGGAGCCCATGAATGACAGAGAATTCAATCCCAAGTTTCCCCTGCGAGGCAAGGGCCCTCGTGTCTATATTAGCTACAGCTTCAAAGATCAAGCATTGGCTACATCCATTAATCACGCGCTCACGGCACGGGGACTCCAGGTGACTCAAGACGATGCAGAGTCGCTGGTCTCCCAGCATCTGCCGACAGCGTTGAGCGCGAGGATTGAGAACAGCGAAGTTCTCCTTTGCTTGCTCACCGAGATTGCTAATCGCTCTAACTGGTG
Organism: bacterium; assembly: GCA_030019105.1. Lineage (GTDB taxonomy): Bacteria > UBA9089 > JASEGY01 > JASEGY01 > JASEGY01 > JASEGY01. The sequence goes on from JASEGY010000657.1 coordinate 356, forward strand.
CCGACAGGAAATCGACTTGGCACTAAGGAGGGTCAAAGACACGCGATCTCTCAAGCTCCTCCCAGTCGTCTTCTCAACGGAGAACCTCTATGCGCCTATCTCAGAATGGTCGTATATCGACGCAACACGTCACTCCTTTTCCGCCGGCATTCCACTAGCTCTCGTGGACAAGATTCATAAAGAATGTCTCGGCGTAGTCGAATTGCTCCCTCTTTCCAAGAACAATCCTTTTTCCTTCGATTATGAACGTGTTAGTGGTCTCATCGAGCACGGTCGTGATTAACAACATTACCTAAAGTCATGGATCACGCCACCTTTGCAGGATTTCAGTCAGATGCTTCTGCGGATTGCGTAGCATCGCTTGTCGGCGAGCCGATGGGGCTCGGATTTCTTCGAGTCAGGGCCAAAACTTTAGGCGTTTTTGTTAGTCACGAGCACGGTCTTTCCCAGGAGAGGGTCATCCTCGACTCGGACGGGGTTCTTGAAACCGCGATGGAAGAGGACATGGGGAATTTTCAAAAGATAGAGGATGTTGCGGTGAGAAACGCTGTCCGTGCGCAAGAGGAGCGCAGGCATAGGGACATTAAGAAGCGCCTGGATGTCGATGATCTCTTGTTCCCAACTTACTTGCGCTTCGTTGACAAATTCTTGGAGGGTTACTCCGATAGAACCTCCCGAGGGGAAAAGGCCTTACGGAACTACGTCCGTCTTGTGCTGTCCTTGCCGCTCATCCAAATCACGTCGATGTACGACCTTCGGGATGGGAATTCACACTTGCGCCAATACCATGAAGACCTGCAGAATGCTGCCGCAGCAATAAAGCAGCATGAGTCCGTCGAGCCCTCTATCGGGGGATATGGCGAAATCGCTTGGGCATTATGTGGCGCCGGGGAGAAACGGAGGTTCATGCGGGTTGGTCTCGATCCGCAGCGTGGGAAGGAGATTGGCGTCACATTCTATGTCCCCGCAGATACGTTCAACGAAGACGACCAACTGATCCTCCAAATCGGTGAATCTGCGGAAGCGATGATCACGCAGTGGACGTGGTTGGATTACGGGCTGCCGCAGATAGCAATTCAAGCACGCAACTACATGATGCGATATGGCTGGTCATTGGAGGACACTCAGAGTGCTATGGGTTGGGAGATAAGTGATTATCGCAAGGTAGGACTCCCATAATGTGATTGGGCATAACAATTGGATCGACCTGATTCGTAAACGCTGGCGCGTTTCCGAACAAGTCATCCTTAGCGCGGCCTCTGGCCGCAACCAAACCAATTTTGGATTGCAGATTGC
>JASEGY010000658.1 GCA_030019105.1 bacterium
CTTCCTATTTCCCATTTCTTACTTCCTATTTTTAAATGGCCCAAACGATGATCAAGGCCTAAATTAGAGAAAGGCCCTCATGAGGTCTGTCCGGGAAATGACACCAACCAGTTTTCCCCCCTCTACGACCGGAAGAACCCTGATATTATACTTCCTCATCAGGGCAACGGCCTTAAAAAGAGAGGAATCGGGAGTGATGCTGATGATCTTGGTAGTCATTATATCACTGGCGACTAACAGTTTTTCCATCATCCCAGCCGATTTGTGGTCTATCTCCATCGCCCCGAAATCCTTGACGAAAGAGATGTCATCTATAAGACTAAAATATTCAGGGACAAATATCTTAAGCAAATCCGTTCTTGAGACAACCCCAAGCAGCTTTTTATTTTCATCCACTACAGGAAAGGCGTCAAAAGAATTATTCTTGAAGAGATTAAGTATCGCTTCAAAGCTCTTGTCAGAAGAAATGGTAACCACATCTTTGCACATACAATTAGCTACTATCATGTCTTTGCCTCCCCTTCGGTTATGAACCGTATTATTTCTTTCGCATCCCTGGCCTTAAGTAAGGTCTCCCGCCTTGTTTCTTCACATACCAACCTGGTAATTCCAGCCATTATCCTTAAATAATCTTCGTTATCGGAGTCAGGCCCTAAGAGAAGAAAGATTAAATGGGCCGGCTTGCCATCCAGGGCATTGAATTCAATCCCCTCCCGGCTTAGACCAAAAGCAATGGCAATTTCTCCTACATTTGATGTTCTAACATGGGGCAAGGCAACACCTTCACCAATACCAGTGGTCCTTTTTTCTTCCCGGTTAAAGAGCTTTTCAAGAACCTTTTCTTTATCAACGATCTTTTTCCGTTGAGCTATCAGATTAAGTAACCTGGAGATTGCCTCTTTCTTAGAGGAAGGGCCTAAGTTAATATCGATCATCTTCTTGTCAAAAAATTTCAATAGCGACATGTAAGAATTCCCCCCTTAATCGGGTCTCTATTATTCTGGCTGATTCCAGCCATAAGACTCGCCGGATATTTAATCGAACTTCTAATTGAGAAATATCCTATCATAGAAGTAACTTATTGTCAACAAAAAAATGGAGTATCCTCTTCAAATTTAATGGGTATCTGTTGTAAGTTGCAAGTTGTAGGTTCGCTGGGGTGACGGTTAACTTACAACCTACAACCTACAACCTACAACCTACAATCAGATATACCAATAGATTTGAAGAGGATACAAAATGGATCGTATTTGCTCAGCCGTGTAAAAAAAAAGGTATTAAGCGTCCAGGTATCAGGTTTTGGTTGGTATACAGCCCGCATCTGCTCCGAAGAAGTTGAGCGTAGAGCGAAAAAACGCCCTGCGCCCTACGAAAACAGGGGTAAGTTGATTGCTGGTACCTGACACCTGAACGCTTACAGAGAAACCATTCCAACTGTAAAGATAATTTACAGCCCCAGCCCACCCTTTTACAATCTTCTTTTTACGATAGAAACCAGGTTTCTTGAAGAAACCTGGTTTCTGCCCACGGATTAGAACTAAGAAGCGGCAAGTCTTGCCCTATCTCCTGGAAACAAAAAACTACATTAGGAAGTCTTGTATCTTCTTCAAATCTAAAGGTAAGAGCTAAAGGGTTCAAAGTTCAGGGTTCA
>JASEGY010000659.1 GCA_030019105.1 bacterium
CCGCAATCTGCAATCCAAAATTGGTTTGGTTGCGGCCAGAGGCCGCGCTAAGATCATGAATTCCACAATTAGTTCCTGTGGCTGCGTACCACAAATTGAATCCAATGTCACTAATACGTTCTTTTTCTGAGTACCACAAGTTGGTACCCTTAAAACGTAACCACTTATTCATTAATACATTAGCATGGGGATGCGAATTAAACGAAAAGAAATCAGTATCTAAGGTAATACAGATCAGTTTGCAGGCTTTTGGGATGACCAATGATGAGTAAATTGAGGAGTTCCAGGGTTTCAGAGATTTCCCTTCAATAACTATTTCCGCATCGTCTGCGTTAATGACTATGGTTCTTCCATCGATTAGGAAATCGTCCACATTCTCAATATATTCTGCTTTTAAGAAGGGTTCAGAGAAGTTAAAGGTTTTCATCATAATTAAGCTCCTTTCTGTACATATCACCTAACTTAGTCCGAATGAAGAACGACTAACGCGGCACCGTTCAGCGCCGCATTCTCCCCTGAGCGAAGCGAAGGGGAGAACGATGAAATAAGCAGCTTTAGTCTGCTTCAATGATTTGTTAGCGTTTCTTACCCTTCTTCGCTGATTTCACTTCTTCGCGGGCTTCGCTTCTTCCACGGTCTTCACTTCTTCGCGGACTTCACTTCTTCCGCAGGCTCCGCTTCTCCGCTGGCTTTCACTTCTTCGCTGGGTTTCACTTCTCCGCTTGTTTTGCTTTTCTTGGGGGCTAACGATGAAATAAGCGGTGAGCGAAGCGAATCCGCTTCATTGATTGGTTAGGTAAAAAATTCACTCTGCAGTCGTATTCTTCTTCTCTTCTGGCTTCCTGTCCAATGTCCTGCCCCTTTCTCTCTGCCGTAAAATTTAATATGTCAACAAAGCCCTTAATTTTTTAAGTGTTTCTTTAACTGTTGTTTCTGGCAGTACGCAAATCAACTCAGTCCTTCGTGCACGCCAATCAAGACTTTTGACCTGGTCAGCTAATATGACACCAGAAATATCTTTACTTGCTGGAATTATTACTTCAAATGGATAGCCTTTAATCTGATTTGTGATGGGGCATAAAATAGCAAGTCCAGCTTTGCCATTATAGACGGCAGGCGAGAGTATTACTGCTGGCCGTCGTCCAGCCTGTTCATGCCCAGCCTGCGGATTCAAACTAATCCAGACAACATCTCCACGCTCAGGAATATACGCCATAGTCCTTACCAAGCCTCGTTTCCAATTGATTGCCCCGTATCAACTTCGTGATGACGGTTCTGTTCAGTAATCCCTGCTAAAAGATGTTCGAGGGTATACTCAACTTCAGTAGCAGGAGATATTACCAGTTTTCCGTCGACTGGCGACATTTCAACTTCTGATCCTTGCTTTAGCTTTACATCAGTAGCAAATGATTTAGGAATACGCAAGGCAAGACTATTGCCCCATTTTTGAATACAAGTTTTCATCTCATTACCTCCATTCTGTGTCTACAAAGAGTATACAAAAAGACCAAGCATTTGTCAAGAGAAAAAGTGGTGCAGCGGTTTGTAGATAAAAGATTCACTCCGCCGTCTTTTTCTTTTGGCTTACCGAGCTATATACTCAGCACGGTCATAAATAGTGATTTTGAATAGGTTGTAAGTTGTAGGT
>JASEGY010000065.1:0-7988 GCA_030019105.1 bacterium
GTTGTAGTTGCAGAGCTTGCTCTGCCGTAATGTCGAGCAAGCTCGACCACTACAACATTGATCCCATTGCCCAAACGATGGACAAGGCCTATTATATTATAACATATACCTTAATTCATCTTCTTTCCACCACCTCGAGGATTTTGGGAGGGACAAGTGGTAACACGGAGGTTCCCTTGTCTTTTCCCTATTATCATTTCCTCGGTTTTATATAGTCCTGCCTTTCAGAAACCAGGTTTCTTAGAGAAACCTGGTTTCTATGGGCACAGGTGATAATTTAGCCGTTCACGGCTTGAAATTAGAAATTGGAAATTAGAAATTAGGTCTCTTCCTTCCCCCAATTTCTAATTTCTAATTTCAGCGTTCCGTGAACGATTACGTTAATTGTTAAAGGTAGCTAAAAGTATCCGGGTATGTCCGGCATAATCCTTTACTGTTTCAAGGGAAGAAAATAGCCCTTTTCCCTCAACTAAACCTTTCACTTTTGAAGCAAGCCCTGCTCCCAACTCCAGCGCCAGACACCCATTTTTTTTAAGGTAATTCCCGGCTTCGTTAATTATCCTCCGATAAGTCTTCAGCCCGTCCTGCCCTCCATCAAGGGCCAATCTGGGTTCAAATCCCTTTATCTCTTCAGGAAGAGATGCCCACTCTGCGGTAGGCACATAAGGGGGATTGGAGACAATAATGTCAGCCTTAATATCCTTTAGCCCGGCGAAAAGATTAGTAGTTATAAAGTTGATTTCACTTTCCGCTCCAAGGCGCTTAGCATTTAAAGCAGCCACCTGTAAGGCTTCCAGAGAGACATCGGCAGCATAGATTCGACAATCAAGAGCTAATTTGAGGCTGATGGCAATCGCCCCACTTCCGGTGCCAAGTTCTACTATCACTGGCCGGGATCGCCCCTCTCCGATTTCAATCACCCGTTCTGCCAATAACTCCGTCTCCGGCCTGGGAATAAGGCAGGCCGGAGTAACCACAAATGGTCGGGATAAGAACTCCTTTTCCCCCAGGATATAAGCGACGGGTTCAAAAGCGGCCCTCCGTTTAAGGAGTGCTTTAAAAGACTCTCGCCTGTCTTGAGTTAGCGGACGATCAAAGTTAAGATAGAGTTGGAGCCGGGATAGATTTAAGGCCTTAGCCAGAAGAAGCTCAGCATCCAGTCGGGCAGATTTTATTCCCCTTTGTTTAAAGTAATCCGCCGTCCAGTTTAAGACTTCAAGAACCGTCCAAATTTTTTCATCCTTCATTTCAACTCCAGTTTGTCAACTTTGTTACTGCCTTCCCTTCCTCGAACAATGTCGGCTTGCCACAACGTCGTCTATTTCGGGGCTTAATCCGTTCACCCAAAGGTTGCAACCTGCATCCTCCCAGTATAGCATGGTCTTTCACCAACTTAACCTGAAAAACTTCCTGGCGCACTCAAGTTTTCTCCCTTGTATGTTTCCGTGGCAGTGTACCTTAATAGAAAATCGAAAACCCTCTGGTAAATAGGTAATGATTCCTTAATAAATCTTTTGATCCTCTCGTAAATAATATCCAGATATTCATGAGCCAGAATATTTCTTAACCGGGCAAAGGCAGATAACCTTTCTGATTCTTTTTCATTTAGGGATATAAAAAGCCCGAAATTTAATAAAGCCTGCTCATAAGTCTTAGGTATTTCGCTTTTTTCTGAAGCTAAGATTATCTTGGCAATGTCTATGGTAGCATTAATAATATTCTCTACCCATCTCTCAATGTTTCTTCTCTTTGCCTTATTCTGAGAATACTCTGTAAAGCTTAATCCTTTAAATTCCTCAATCTCCTCAAATTCACTCCTTAAAAATTCTATTCTTTCTATTAACCTGACCCTATCCTCCTGAATTAACGACCTGCTTCTTAAGTAAATCTTCCAGTAATCTTCTATAAATTCACAGAGATCTTCAGACTCAAGGGTTTTAGTCAGATATATATCCCAGTAGAGCCTTCTGTCTTTAATCACAAGTGGGATACCTGTTTTTAAAATATTTGAAACCAGGGTTGCTGGAGCGTTGTCTAAGAGGATCAAATCAACCTCTCTATCGATGATTCTGGTTATCTCCAGCCATATTTTATCCTCCTTCTTTTTATCTTTTAAATAAACGCCTATATCTAAATCAGAATCTTCCCGTCCAATCCCTTTAATCATTGAACCAAAGGCAAAGGCTAAGAGCACATCCCTTTCTTGTTCAAGATATTTTCTTGTCTGCTCAAAACAATCCTCTGCCTGAAGTTGACTGGCCATTTTCCCTCTCACCTCAACTTGCCTTCTTTAACCTTTCAGCCTGTTCATTGGCTGCCAGAGCCGAAACTATACCATCTATTTCCCCCTCCAGAATCGTTTCCAATTTATGCAGAGTGAGTCCGATGCGGTGGTCGGTGACTCGATTTTGGGGAAAGTTATAAGTTCTGATCTTTTCAGAGCGATCCCCACTGCCCACCTGACGACGTCTATCCTCTGCAATCTGTGAATCTTGTTCTTCTTTTGCCCTGGCTTGAAGTCTGGCCTTAAGTACCCTCAAAGCCTTCGCCTTGTTCTTATGCTGAGACTTTTCATCCTGGCAGGTAACGACCAGGCCGGTAGGTAAATGGGTAATCCTAACGGCTGAGTCGGTAGTATTAACACTTTGTCCTCCCGGACCAGAGGAACGAAAGACATCCACCCTCAAATCATTCGGAGACATATCCACTTCGACATCATCCATCTCAGGCAGGACAGCTACTGTTACCGCTGAGGTATGTATCCGGCCGCTGGACTCTGTTGCCGGAACCCTCTGCACCCGGTGAACCCCGCTTTCAAATTTTAATTTACCGTAGACCCCTTCGCCTTCAAGGGCAAAGATAATTTCCTTGAAACCCCCAATTCCGGTTGGATTAGAATTCATAATCTCGGGCTTCCAGCCCTGAGACTGGGCATATTTGGTATACATCCGAAACATATCGGCGGCGAACAGAGTCGATTCATCCCCACCGGTACCGGCCCTGATTTCCATAATGATGTCCCGATTCTCATCTTCTTCACTTTCCGCCAGGATCATAGCCGTCAAGTCTTGTTCCAGGATCATCTCTTTCTTTTTCAGCCCTGTTAGCTCTTCCTTAGCCATCTCTTTAAATTCTTCATCTTCCAGCATATTCTTGGTTTCCTGTATCTCTTTCTCCAGATTGCGGTACTGTTTAGCCTTGATAGCCAGCGGTTCCAACCGATTCCTCTCCTTGCCGAGCCGCCGACGGACCGAGTGATTGGACAAATTAGACGGATCAGCCATATCCTTAGTTATCTGGTCGTATTTTTCTTCTATTTCCTGTAATTTATCAGTTAGCATAGCAATCACCTTCTAAGAGTCTCTAACCCAAAAGTTCCCGCTGCTCATCAAATTCAATCAGAATGCGCCGAATTTGTTCCGCCGAGACGTCCGACTGATCCAACTTGGAGTAGACCGTCAGAAGTATAACGTTGGTTGGTGTCTTAATGTAGCAGATCAGACGATAGCCGGAACGCTTACCTTTCGAGATATCACTGTTACGCACTCGCACCTTGTATATGGGGTAAAGCATTCTCGGCACATGGTCGCCAACGACCTCGCCAGCCTGAAGTTGATCAATCACTGGCTGAACATCGGAGCGAATGTGACGGTACTTCTTAGCCAGCGCTCGCAGGTTACGCTTAAACTCCGGTGTATACTCAATCTGCACTGGCTTGGCCAGCTCACTCGGCATCAATACCCTCCCAGAGTTCATCCACCGGCCTTGTATCACCCGACAGCATTTCTTTCCAACCTTGCCGGAAGCTGTCCTCAGCAGATTTCAGGGTGACACTCTCAGCTTCGCGGAGACAATGAATTTCCTTCGCGTCTTCTAAGTCTTCTAATAAAGTCAATAGTTCTTCCCAGTGAACGTAGTCGAATACCACAGCTTTCTTTTCACCGCCGCCATCTACCAGAAATTGAGCTGTTTCCAGCAATTCTGTAACACTCATTTCACTCTCCCTTCGAGCAGTTCCTTTCGCGGCTTGCCGCAGGACATCTCTCCCTCTTGGCACCGGTCAGAGACACAGGAAGGCCCTGCCTGGGCAAAGATATGGGGAGCAATTGGCTTCACCTGCCTGAGCATCTCATCGGCCATCGCCCGTATCTCCCACTGTGCCCTCCGACAGCACCTCAGGGTAAAAAAATGAAGCAGTTCCCTGGCATTCATCGTCACCACTATCTTGGTCTCCATGGCGTTAGGGAGAACATACCGGGCATCTTCCGCCGGAACCCCGCGCTCCAGAAGAGTGGCGTAGAGCTTTTTCAGGTTGTCTATTGTTTTATTAAATATTTCAGCCAGCTCCGGTTCCTGAGAGATAGTGGATGGGATGATACAGGGAAGTTCCTGGTAGCTTACATATCTCTGACTCTGTTGAGAGTAAGAGGCTATTCTGTGTCTGACTAATTGATGGCTGGTTACTCTGGAGATACCTTCGATTCCAAAAGAGAAACTGACGTGTTCGAAAGGAGAATGATGCCCTATTTTCATCAGCTTCTCTACGAATTTTCCCACCTGAACTTCTGTCAGACTTTTAGTAATCTCCGGGATGCCAACGGCTGAATAGCAGAGTCGGGCAGCCGCAGCAACCACCCATTCAGGTTGAGGGGTAAAGGCAATCAGTTCTACTCTCATCACTCCGCCTGATCAGCCTTTTCCTGAAGCCCATATTTCCGTCGGAACCTTTCCACCCTTCCGGCGGTATCGACCAGTTTTTGTTTCCCGGTAAAGAAAGGATGACAGGTAGAACAAATCTCTACCCTTTGTTTAGGCACCGTACTCCGGGTAGGAAAACTTGCCCCACATGCACAGACGATAGTAGTTGGTTCATATTTCGGATGAATTCCTTCTTTCATTTTTGCCTCCCTTTATATACCCATTTCACGATAAAAATCATTGACATCCTCGTATTCTGTCAATTCCTCGTCGGCATCGGTTTTTTTCATCGTGTCAAAGGTTTTTTGATTAGGCGTCCGTTTTGCAAACGGAAGTCCTTGCTGAACGATAACCTCATTGAGAAACAGATTAACAGCTTCCGATACATTTATACCCATCTTTTTGAAAATCTTTATTGCCCCCTCTTTTAATTGTGGTTCAACTCTGGCAGAAATCTCGGCAGTTTTCATTGATTGGTCCTCCAAGAGGTAAGTATAATATGGAGCAATCCAGTTTCCCTCATAGTATAGACATCTATTCAGAAAATAATTATACCATATCCCTTACCTCTTGGCAAGAAAAATTTCCTATGCCAGGAGATTAATGGTATTGTCCAACTGTTCGTGGTTTCCCAGCAGGACCAGAACGTCTCCTGCCTTTAATGTGAAGTTGGAGCCTGGATTGACAATGGATTTATTATGCCTGATGACGGCGAGGACAGTTGCACCGGCCTTCCCCCTTATATCTACCTCGGCCAGGGTCTTCTCTGCTACCCGGGAGCTTTCTTCGATCATAAAGGTGTCGGTGGCGCTCTCCTTGAGGAAGACCATAAACCTTTCCAGGTTAGTCCTGTGGCTGGAGCCCTCCCTGAGGACCTTATAGCCCTCTTCCCTGATAAAGGCCACCTGGGAAGCGATGATATTGCCGGGGACCCGGTATTCCTTCAGGGTCCGCATGAATATCTCGACAGAGGTTTCGAACTCCTCTGGTATAACCTGGTCTGCTCCAAGGGTAAAGAGCTTCTCAATATCAGCCACGTAGCGCGTCCTTACCACGACTTTCAAGCCAGGGTTCAGGTGCTTCACCATGGTGAGCGCTCTCTCGGCAGCTATCCTGTCAGATATGGCAATAACACAGATCCTTGCCCTTTCTATTCCTACTCTCTTAAGGACATCCCTCTGGGTGGCATCACCGAAGATGATATTGTCACCTTTCTCCTTTCCTTTCTTTACCGAGCCAGGGTTAAGATCTACGATGATGTGGTCTATGCCGACTGACCTGAGAACCCTGGCCAGGTTTCTCCCATTCAGGCCGTAGCCCATTATGACTGTGTGGTGCTTCAGGGGTGGAATTTTCTCACTGCCTGGAGACTCTAAGCGGGAAAAAGCATAGCCCAGGGGTGAGGATATCTGAACCAGGAAGGGCGTAATGAAGAGGGTAAATATGGTAACGGCGATGATCATCTGAAAGTAGTCCTTTGAGATAAGCCCAAGCCCCAGGCCGACATTTGCCAGGAGAAAGGAAAACTCCCCGAGCTGGGAGAGCCCTAAGCCGACCATTATGGCGATTCTTACCGGATACCTCAGGATGAGGGTAGATATGATCCCTGTCAGCGACTTCAGGATTACAACGAACATGGTAAGAATGAGAACAGCGGGCAGGTGCTCTCTAATAAAGGCCAGATCGAGCAACATGCCTATGGATATAAAGAAGAGGCTCGAGAGGAGGTCCTTGAAGGGCAATATCTGGGCAGTAACGTGATGTTTAAAAATCTCCTGCTCCGAGATGATGATGCCGGCCAGGAAGGCCCCCAGGGCAATGGATAGGCCCACCTCGTTGGCTATCCAGACTATGCCGAGGATGAATATGAATACTGCCATGGTGAAGACTTCCCTATCCTTTAGCCCGGCAATGAGGTAGAAGGCCCTGGGGAGGAGCCACTTTGAGAGAAAGAAGAGGATGAAGACAGTCGAGAAGGCCAGACCAAACCTTATGATAAGGTGGATGAAATCAACTCCCTGGCTACCCATCTCTCCAAAGATGGGTAGAAGGAACATGAGAAGGATGGCAAAGACATCCTGGGCCAGAAGGATACCGATAATGACCTTGCCCTGGGGACTGGTTACCTCTGCCCTGTCAGTGAGGATCTTCAACATGATGGCCGTGCTGCTAAGGGCCGCCACGAACCCGAGAAGAATAGACTCAACAGGGGGGATGCCCATCGAGAACACTATCGTGCCAAAAACAACTGATGTTACAGCTATTTGGAACCCCCCACTCAGGAGGACAACGTTTTTGAGTCTCTTTAGCTCCGTCAGAGGGAACTCTATGCCCACCAGGAAAAGGAGGGGGATTAGCCCAATCTCGGTAAGGGTGGCCACCATCTCCTTATCTTGAACGATACCAAGGGCTGAGGGGCCGATAAGTATCCCCGCTGTCAGGAGGCCAACGACAGTAGGGATATTGACCTTATGGAAGAGGAGAATGATGACGAGAGATATGAGGAAAATGAGAATAAGCTCTTTGAAAAGCGGTAGTTCTATCAAATCAGTCTCCAGGTAAGCATCGCGGTAAGCATTCAAGCGATATATGTAACCGTTCACGGGTTCAGGGTTCACGGTTCACGGTTGAGGAAAGCGGCGAAAGACGGGCATTGTTCATCGTTTCGGCCAGTGAGACTTACAACCTTACCTTCCCGGAAGCTTCAAGCTTTTGGGAAGGTCGCTATTGGCCGAAAGGATGAACAAAGCTGAAAGACGCAACAATCCTGAACGTTGAACCATGAACCTGTGAACGGTTACCGATATATTTCGACCTGTGCAATCGACATCTACCAACAATTTAATCACCACGGAGACACGGAGAAAAATCAGGAAATAAGTCTAAAGGTGTAGATACTCTAATTTAATAGCACACAGATGACACGGATTCAACGGATTTACACTGATTTTATCCGTGGTAATCCGTAGTATCCGTGTTATCCGTGTGCTATTCTTCTAAAATTATTTCTCCGTGCCTCCGTGTCTCCGTGGTGAATTTCCGTTTGCACAGGTCGATATATTTCATAGGTATCCCTCAAATAATACTATATATTGTGAGAAGTTGCAACTAAATTTTTCGAGTTGTGCGGTTAGAAATTGAAGGCATGCGACCGCAACCACGGTCCAGCCCCAGCAGGGGCGGAATATTTATATAGTGCTTAAGAAAAAGATTTTGGGGTTGGCTATCAATTGGAGTTTAGGCTTTAGCCTTTCATAACTAATGAAATCCTAAAGGATTAACTCCAAAAA
>JASEGY010000065.1:7996-11999 GCA_030019105.1 bacterium
TATAGTGCTTAAGAAAAAGATTTTGGGGTTGGCTATCAATTGGAGTTTAGGCTTTATCCTTTCATAACTAATGAAATCCTAAAGGATTAACTCCAAAAGTTGAATAGCCTGTCTTGAATTCGCTTACCCCAAAAACATTATCTTAAAAGCTATAGAACACGGATAACACGGATACTACGGATTAACACAGCGCAGCAGAGCCGCAACCAAAACCAGTGGTAACCGGTCAGGGTGTAATGAAGGAAAAAGGGGAAAGTTGGGAAAAAGGGAAAGGAGATCAAACCGTAGAAACCAGGTTTCTTGGTGCATAGGAAATCCCAAATCTGAGCCTGTGGATAACTCTACCAGTCTGTAGTGTAGCCCCTTGTGGGCGTTAAATGTCACGGGGACAAGCCCCTACACTACAAGTCGCCGAAGGCGTTTTGTTCGTGTATAGGAAATCCCAAATTTTGAACCTGTGGACAACTTCCTAACTGAATGTGTTGTAGGGGTTTGATTAATCAAACCCCTACAATAAGTCACCGAAGGCGTTTTGTTCAAGAAACCTGGTTTCTAAAGCAGAAATCGTGACAGATAATTTTAACTCGAAACTCGACGACCCGCAAGACCGAGCCGGCCTGGCTGGCCGAGCCGGTCTGGCAGCGGGTGCCCCGAACTCGAAACTGTATCAATTACTGGCCCAATCTATCCTGCAAAGGAACTGGGATCAGGGTGTAGGCCTCAAATATCTTTTAACCTCTCAGGGAAGAGAGCCGGCAAGTATCCTGCTTATTCAACTTTCCTCTATTGGGGATGTAGTTTACACCATGCCGGTCTTTCTGGGGCTTCGAGAGAAGTTCAAAGAGGCAAAGATATCCTTCCTGACCGAGGAAGCGCCGGCTGAATTAGTCAGGGATGATCCTAACCTGGACAGGGTTATTGTCTTTGAAAAGGATAAATGGGCCAAAAAACTGGCGGACGGCCAGGTGGACGAAACCATAAAAGAGCTGCATGCCTGGGTTGAGCCTCTTCGTGCCGGGCAATTTGATCTGGTCATTAACCTGCACACCTCCCCCCGCAGCGCCTTCTTAACTAAAATGATTGCTGACAAAGACGTCTGGGGCTTAACCGTGACCGAAAGCGGCCGGCCTGTAGTTTTAGGCCATCCCTGGATGCATTACAAATATTGGATCACAACCAATCCGGAGCGATGCCGTCTTAATCCCTTGAGTTCAGTCGAGATTCACCTGCTGATGGCTGATGTTAATCCTTCTCAGAGAAGAACCGCCCTCTCGATTGCGGATTGCGGATTGCAGATTGCGGAATGCGGAAGAGAAGAACAGCCGATTGCGGATTCCGGATTGCAGATTGCGGAATGCGGAAGAGAAGAACAGCCGATTGCGGATTCCGGATTGCAGATTGCGGAATGCGGAAGAGAAGAACAGCCGATTGTGGATTCCGGATTGCAGATTGCGGGATGCGGAGTGGAAAATTCGAAATCCGCAATCCGCAATTCGAAATGGAGTGAATTAGGGATCGGGAGACAACATCCAGAGGCCAATTATCCCTCTCTACCTCAGAAACCTGGTTTCTGCATTGGAATACATCCGGGGGCCAATTATCCCTCTCGACGGTGGAAGGTGGAATACTTTGCCGGACTGATAGACCTTCTGGCTGAAACCTACGGGGCGCAGGTAGTTATCTTTGGGGGCAAAGACGATCAGGAGAGCGCTGCCCTGATTTCCTCTCATGCCCGGAATTCCGCAATCCACAATCCGCAATCCGAAATCCACAATCCGCAATCCCCCTTGAATCTGGCCGGTAAAACCAGCCTCAGGGAATTAGCCGGCCGGCTGGCTAATTGCCGATTGCTTATTTCCGGAGACACCGGTCCGGCCCACATTGCCGGGGCAGTGGGCACACCGGTCGTGGTTATTGCCGGGCCAAACTGGGTCGGGCCTTACGGGCCGGGCCATCTTGTTCTTCAGGCCAGGGTTCCCTGCCGGGGATGTGCTAAAGTTACCTGTGATGAGCATATCTGCATGGAATTAATCACCCCGGAGGCAGTGGCCTCAGCCGCCCGAATCCTGCTGGAGAAAGATAAAGCTAAGGAATGTCTCTCTACGCCATCTTTAAAGGAAATCGACCTGTTTTATTCCGGAGACGGAGAGCCAACCAGATTCTTCGCCTACTTTCCTCTGGCCGGAAGAGGAGATAATGCCGCCGGCAATCCGCAGGTGGATACCCCTGACCTGTCAGAAGTAATTACGGCTATCCTCCGATATTGTTTCCTCAATATCTGGCAGGGGATGAAAGACGGCACGGCTCTGATCTCTGAGGATGACATCCTGGCTATTGTAGCCCAAAGGGTTAATCTCGATCTAATTCCCGGTCAGCAGAGCTCTAAGTTGAGCGAGACATTAAGCCAAATAGGAGCCGGATTTGCCGGGATTGCCCAATTAGCTGAAGAAGGCGTTGGCCTTTCCAGGAATCTTTATCAGTTATTAAAGACCTCCCCTGAGCACCAAAACGAAATCATGGCCATTGTTAGCCGGTTAGATAAGATTGATGAGGCTATATGTCTCAGGGACCCCCTAAGTGGTTTGGGATATATGGCTTACATTGACTATGCCGCCATTAAGGAAGAAGGGGACCTCAGGACAGCCAGGAGATCGCTCTGGTGCTACCAGCATTCGCAAAGAGCGGCGCTCAGGTTGAATCAATCGTTAGGCCGGATGGCCGGACTCTTTTGGGATAGAAAATGAAACAGGTAGTAGTAACCGGCCTGGGGGTTGTTACCCCTCTCGGGATCGGCAAGGAAAAATTCCGGCAAAATCTGCGGGCCGGAAAGAGCGGTGTTGAGGCAGAGACGGCAGAGGTCAGGGATTTTGAGGTCGAAGAGGAATATGCCGGTTATGACCGTTCTATTCAGTTTGCCCTGAAGGCCTCGTCTGAAGCGCTTGTTGATGCCGGGTTATTATCAGGCGAGTCTGTTTCTTTTGAAAGAGACGAAGAGAGGGAAAAGGCCGGCGTAATAATTGGCTCCAGTAAAGGTGGAATCAGCAGCCTGATGCAAGAAATGGCCCGTTTTGTTACAGAGGGGCCAGGTGGTCTTTCAGGACACCTCTACGAGAACTTCCTGCCTAATATGGCGGCTTCAAGGGTGGCGGCTGCTTTTGGTTTTCATGGCCCATCCGAAGGTATTGTGGCTGCCTGTGCTACCGGGGCTATTTCTATTATTCAGGCCTATAATTTGATCCGGACAGGAAAGGCGGAGGTGATGCTGTCCGGCGCTACCGAGGCTTCTCTGTCGCCGCTTATTCTGGCCGGATTCAGAAATCTGGGAGTGCTCTCCGCTTCGCTTTGCCGGCCATTTGATCGAAACCGGGACGGTTTTATTCCCGGGGAAGGCTGTGGAGTAGTAGTCCTGGAGTCCATAGAGAGGGCCAGAAACCGGGGGGCTAAAATATACGCCGAGATAAAGGGATACGGCCTATCTGCTGCTGCCTGCCATCCGACTGCCTTCCCTCCATCGGGGAACTCCATTGCTATGGCAATAAAAAAGGCCCTGCATCAAGCAAAGCTCCATCCCTCTGAAATAGATTACATAAATACCCATGGAACCGGCACTAAGGTTAATGATCCCCTGGAGACAAAGGGAATAAAAACAGCTCTGGGAAAGTATGCCTTGAGCACTTCCCTGAGTTCCACCAAACCTTTGACCGGCCATCTCCTGGGGGCAGCCGGGAGTGTGGAATTTATCATAAATCTGCTGGCCATGGAAGGCGGATTTGTCCCCCCGACCATAAATCTGGAAGACCCTGATCCCCAGTGCGATCTTGACTACACCCCCCTGAAAGGAAAATCAAAACAGATTGGCAACGCCCTCTCTCTTTCCTGCGGCTTTGGCGGACACATCTCGGCCTTGTTCATCGTTTCGGCCAGTTAGACGTGCAACCTTACCTTCCCGGTAACTACTCAGCCTCTATATAGTGGTCTTGCATATTAGAACCACAACATATTG
>JASEGY010000660.1 GCA_030019105.1 bacterium
GGAGAGTGGACACGTTCATCAATAAGACCTAAATGATTGAGTATCTTGTCAATAATCTGTCTATCCTGAATAAATGCTATACGACATAATGCACCTCCTCGCCACAGGCTTGATTTTATTGATAGTTGATGGCTGTGAATGAGAGTAACACCCCTATTTATCGGGGTGAATTTGAAAACAACAAAAGATGACAACCGCTTTGCCAGTTTTTAATCATTGGCCAGAGGATATTAACCCAGATTTTGAGCCAGGTTTCATATTACCCCGCCAGTGTCTAATTTGCTTCTTATCTGCATCTACTGCCCCACGGGGATATTCATACATATACGCGCCCTTATTCATTCCATTTGTGACTGCCTACAGGGAGGAGCCCTTTAAGTCCGCATGCCCTTCACTTTCTTCTGGGAGACACCAAGCTTGACAGCTACTTCGGCCAAAGTCAGTCATCCTGCTTTACGTAAACGAGTATACCGACTCTTCAAGCTGTAGTCACGCTGGATGAATCTGACTTCTCAACAGTTCAAGGCGTTTTCATAACCAGACACGAAACCACGTTCATTACTACTCAGCCACGTTGGCCGCAATAAAAAACTACGAAACACGCGAAAGGTGCAAAATCGAACATGAGCGTTTGGCGAAATCTATGGCCGCTGTTCCTTATCCAAAACCAGGCGCTCGGTCTCGTGTCGACGCTCCTACTCCTCTTGATCTCGCGCCAGAGCGCCTAATTGGTTATTAGCATAAACTAAGCTGATCAGGGCTAATCCCTCTGAGAGATTTGAGAGTATGCCCCTCTTTCAATCTCTTCAGAGAGGCGGTAACTATTGGTTTAGTAAGCTCACAGTCTTTAATTTCCCACGGAGCAAATTTAATAACCTGAGTTGCGTTTATAATCCCATTGTTAATTAAGGTCCGAATGACACTACCACTAACATTCAATTGCTTGGCGGCTTCATTCATGCTAAGGACATCTTTGCTTTTTGTTCTATCAAACGGCGCTATCTTATTCTCGGCTCGTAATGATCTAACCCGAGTTCGATTCCAGAAATTCCCCTTGCCAGTCTTCAACTTGTGGCAATTAAAAACCTTGGCAATTTCCTCATCAGGAAGATGAGGCGCCAGCCTGGCTAATAATTCCAAGACATTTTTATCCGTTGTATGACGATGCTCTCCCTTGACAGGTTTTTTAAATTGGACCTGGCTATGAACACCCCCTTTCCAATGGATAGTCATAGTTAACAAAGGTTGATCATTATCCATAAGGATAACGACTTCTTCAACTACCATTCTGATTATCCTTTTCTTTATGGTCGGATCTGTATCCGGATGACGCCAGACTTCCCCCAGTTGTTCTGAAAGAGACATAATCCGGTCTATTTCCTCCTGGGTAAGATGGCGCTTCCTCATTTTTTCTGTTTCTATTCGCTCTTTTACTTCTTCCACCACTTTCAATTTTTCATTCCACCTTCGCTCTAATTCAGATGCTACCAGGCGGTTTAAGGGATCAACTTGATTATACTGGGTATAGGCTCTGGTTGCTTCATATTGAGCCTTCTCAAGTTCTTTCTCAAGGTATTTGATCTTTTCGTTATAGTATTACCCGGCAACATTTGCGTTACCCGCGAGAATTATGCGGTCTGAAAATCCT
>JASEGY010000661.1 GCA_030019105.1 bacterium
AGCCTAAACTCCAATCCTCAACCAACCCCAAAATCTTTTTCTTACACACTATAATATCTCTCGGCGATGAACAAGGCCAGAATGGAAAATGCGGCGAGATATAAAAAAGGCAAGAAGCTACTTGAGCCTCTTGCCTTAAGGTGGCGCCACAGAGCATGCAGTTCGCTCTGTCTGCCCATTGCCTGACGTTCTTATTATATCATTGATATTTACTCCTGTCAAGTAATTTTTTAAGCGGAGGGAGGCAGACTCGAACTGCACGCCGTTAGGCGCCATTTGCTTGTCAGGCAATGGGGCTACCTTAGCCCTTCTCCCTCCGGAATTTTAAAATAGCACAACCTTAGCCTTTTGTCAAGAGGTATCTGGCTAAAATCCGAAAAGGGGGAGGGAAATAACAGTGAGAGGGAAAATAATGAGTATACGATTCGTAATCTGCAATCGGAACAATCCGCAATCCGCAATCTGCCATCCGCAATCGGAACAATCCGCAATCCGAAGTCTGCAATCAGGACAATCCGTAATCCGCAATTGGTTGCTATCCATAGTTCTTCTGGTCACCTCCGCTCCTTTGCTCCTCTGCTCCTCTGCTTCTCTCTGTCTGGCCAACAGCCAGGTCGGCCAGGGGGCGGCCAAGTTCCTTGATATTGGGATCGGAGCCAGGGGGAGTGGCCTGGGCGGAGGGTTTATTGCCCTGGCCAATGATGGGACGGCCATGTATTGGAATCCGGCCGGACTCAGCCTGTTAGACAGGAAAGAAGTAACCCTGATGGTCTCATCCAGTGGAGATGCGGGTAATTTTTCGGCCGATAACACGGGAATCAGCCATAACTATCTTAGTTATGTTCACCCCCAACTCCTTGGAGATGAATACGGTAATTTCGGCTTCGGCTTTATCAACTTGGGGGTGAGTGAGATACCTCTAACTGAGCGAGAACGGGTTGATGGGCTGCCACAGTTGTCAGGAACCGGTGATGACAGCGAATATACCTTTCTATTTTCCTGGGGAAAGAAGGTCTACCACAACCAGCTTGGAATTGGGGGGAGTCTGAAGTTTATCTATCAGAGCCTGATAGATGAGTCCACCTTTGGATATGGGGCGGATTTAGGGGTATTGGCCGACCTCTCTGCTCTATCTGGAGCAAAGGATGAATCACTTCTCTGGATTATGAATAACCTGAAGGCCGGGCTGGTCATGAGGGGTGGACTTAACCTGGGCTGGGGAGAACATACAGATTCCAAGCCTTCCAGTTTCAGTCTCGGCCTGGCCTTTGAGCCGATGAAGAGTAAATCTTTTCGATGGACAACAGCCCTGGCAATCACTCAGATCAGAGAAAAGCCGCTTACTCTTTCCTTAGGCACAGAATTTGGACTGGCTAACCTTCCGGTAGCCGTAAGGGTCAGTATTGACAATTGGGCCATTGAAGCCAGAGCTGAAGGGCTTGAACTGGCTGACATCAATCTTAACCGCCGGTTCAGCTTTGGTCTGGGTGGTTCTTTCTCCCGGTTTAGAGTGGATTATGCTATGGTCAGCGAAAACATTAGAAGTCGAAATCAGATTCAGGTAGCGGTGAGATTCTAACTCTGGACGTATCCTCTTCAAATTTAATGGGTATCTGTTGTAAGTTGTAAGTTGTAA
>JASEGY010000662.1 GCA_030019105.1 bacterium
GGAATTTATTTACAGTTACCTGCTATGACAGCGGCTACGTAAACCGTCTTCTATACTTCTCAGCGGCTACGTAAACCGTCTTCTATATTCTTCTTCTATATTCCCTGTTAGGATGATTTCTTATGTTTCTTATCTACGTCCCCCATGTTTCCCCGGAACCTGGATATCCACCGACTCACCGGCGCCCTGAAATGGCGCCGGGAGCATCGCTTTAAGTTGCCCCGCGCCCCATCCGGGGCGCGGATGGGTTTTGCAACCTAATCCTTGGGGTTCCACCCCAAGCTATTATCCCACAGCCCCTTCGGGGCGGAATAGTCTAAATCAAAGTAGTAGCGGGTGAACACCGTATCGCCCTACATTTGAGGAATTCTTTCTAATCCAAAATGTAGAAGCAAGTTATTTAAGGATTCTTCATCAGAATAAAGAATCCCATGCTTTTGCATATATTCTTTGGCTTTATCAGTGAAACCATCCTTGCTGAAGTACCATATCTTCATTTCTTTTAACTTAAGGACGACTCGGGCAATCCGTTCACATTTATCAGCAAAATTCCTTGTCTGCTCAACTCCTATCTTCTTGCCTTCCCAATATCTTGATTCACCTATCCAGCCTGTGCTTGTTTTTTTGCCGATTAAATCAAACTGATGGGCGCCGGTATTCGGTGCTTTAAGCATCTGAGAATCTACCCAGATGAATTTAGGCAGAAATATCCGCTCTTTACTCCCAAAGAATGTTCCTTCTATTTCTTCATTATTCCAACGAGTCATTAAATACCTGAGATAAACCTCTACGGTTTTCCCCTTATAATTGGAAAGGAGACCTTCCCGGGAAGCCAGTTCCTTTTTTAACATCTCCACCTGATTTTCATATTCGACTAATTTTTCGTCCAGGACTACATCCTGTGATTTTTTTTCCTTACTCATCTTGGTATATTCTTTCAGGAATTCATTAAGGATAGGGTCTTTCACCTTTCCGTATCTTTCGTGCTCTTCATATTCGTCAATCAAGTCTGCCCGGGCTAAATCATAACACATCTCCTGAACCTCTTCAAGGCTGCGACGCGCTTTTCTGGCGATAATTTTCATATCATCACGATCAATCCACCCTTTTTCTTCATCAAAGTTTTGGGCCACATAATAAACAAGGTCTTTCCCCAGGCCGGATTTATTAGTTTCGTAGACGAACTTGCGAATTTGCTGGAACAAATCACTATAAATAGCTCCCTTAATCAAATCCGAAGCCAGAGAAGAATTTGTTTCCTCAATTGTTTTCAGGCGGATGCCAAGTTTATTGGCCATTGAGACAATGGCTTTAATATAGAAAGGGTTTCCTGCGGTCCGCAGAGCAATTTCCGTAGCCATTTCTTCAGTGGTTTCCACCTCATAATGCCTGGCACATTTTTTAACCAGCTCTTTGGCAAAATAGGGGTCCAACCCCCGAATATACTCTGGCATGAATCGTCCATAAAGGGGCCCCCGGCCGAGTATATCCTTCAAGATCAGGGTCAGGGCGGAACCGGTAATCAAATGCGGGCAGTGCGGCACCTCCACTGCTTCCTGATACCTTCCCACAGCATCAGGATCAAGCCCATCGCTGTTTCTGATCTTTATTACATCCTGAAATTCATCTAAAA
>JASEGY010000663.1 GCA_030019105.1 bacterium
AACTACAACACCCAATTTGGTCAAGCACTATTGGCCGAAACGATGGACAAGGCCGATAATTGTCTAACTAAGAAAGAAGAAAGAAGAAAGGAGGATAGGGCAATGGAAAATTTTGACCCCAAAAATGCAGGCGCCGATGTCTTAAAGTTCATGAAATCTGCTTTTGATGCCACATTTGATAATGTAGTAAAGATTCAGGATCTGAACGAAAAGATGCTCAAAGACATGATTGAAAAAGGCAAGGAAATGCAGGCAGACGGTATGGCCATGCTAAATGACTTTATCGAAAATTCAAAAAAGGGAAGAGATGATTACAGAAAAGTCATGGAAGATGGCTTCAAGAAAGTGGAAGAGACTTTAACGGCAGAAAAGTAAAATGGCTGCACAATAATTCAGTCATCGTCATGAAACATTTACCCCGCTCTTTAAAGAGCGGGGTAAGTGTTCTAAAAGCCTATCCCAAAACCAGGGCGAGGGCGATAGAAACCAGGTTTCTTTAAGAAACCTGGTTTCTGACCACGCGGGAGAGGTTTTGGGATAGGCGCTAAGTGGAGGTTATATAATTATGGAAGCTTACATAGTAGGTGGTGTACGAACAGCAACCGGAGGTTTTAACGGTTCTCTTGTACCGTTTAGTGCTGTTGATCTTGGTTCAATAGTTATTAAAGAGCTTATCAAGAGAAGCTCTGTAGATGTTAATGAGGTTGATGAAGTAATCATGGGTAATGTTCTTCAGGCCGGACTTGGACAGAATCCTGCCCGGCAGTCTGCTGTTAAGGCCGGGCTCCCACATCGTGTCCCCTGTTTTACGGTTAATAAGGTTTGCGGCTCAGGACTGAAATCTGTGGCCCTTGCCGGG
Organism: bacterium; assembly: GCA_030019105.1. Classification (GTDB taxonomy): domain Bacteria; phylum UBA9089; class JASEGY01; order JASEGY01; family JASEGY01; genus JASEGY01. The sequence goes on from JASEGY010000663.1 coordinate 860, forward strand.
CAGGCTATTGCTGCTGGAGAAGCTGACATCATTTTTGCCGGTGGTATGGAGCTTATGTCAAATGCCCCGTATCTGCTTAAAACGGCAAGATGGGGACAGCGCATGGGAGATGGAGTCACGACGGATAGCATGATATGTGATGCCCTGTGGGACAACTTTTATGACTGCCATATGGGAATTACTGCTGAAAACATTGCAGAGAAATACAATCTCAGCCGGGAAGAACAGGATAAGTTTGCGGCCGGCTCTCAACAAAAGACTGAAAGATCAATAAAGGAAGGGAAGTTTAAGGATGAAATTGTTCCGGTAAGGATCAAACAGAAAAAGAAGGACGACATAATTTTCGATACTGATGAGCATCCACGGGCCGGCACAACTGTGGAGAGTCTTGCAAAGTTAAGGCCTGCGTTCAAAGAGGATGGGACTGTTACTGCCGGTAATGCCTCCGGAATCAATGATGGGGCAGGGGCGGTGCTTGTTGTCTCGAAAGAGAAGATGGATGAGATGAATCCCTCATGGGCCTTCAGGATTGTTTGTTCTCATTCGGCTGCTCTTGACCCTGCATACATGGGGCTCGGGCCGATAGAGGCCTCCCGGGGAGTGATTAAAAAGGCCAAATGCACCATTGATGACCTTGATTTAATTGAGGTAAACGAGGCCTTTGCCGCCCAGTCCATTCCGGTTCACCGTGAATTGGGGTGGGATATGGACAAGGTAAATGTCCTGGGCGGGGCAATTGCCCTCGGACATCCTGTCGGAGCAAG
>JASEGY010000664.1 GCA_030019105.1 bacterium
AACTGATTGGGGAATTAATTTGAAACTAACTGGGGAATTATTCTGAAACTCGACAGTAAGCAAAATGCACTGTATCTCCTCGTTTTTCAAGTATGACAGACACGTCTTGGTTGTTGAAAAAAAGCCCGGTGATAAGCTCTGGATTATTCTTGATGTCTTCGAGCAAAATGTCCGGCAACTTCTCTAATGTTTGTTCCATCACTACCTCCTGTAAATGGTTTCTTATGTAATCGCCCAGCAGTCAGAACGGTGTTGTGTGGACTGCTTCTGCGTAAGATGTTATCCTGGCGGAGCTTGCATCCGAACCGCTGATTTTTCACGCGCCTAACCTTAGATTATACAGTTTCTGTATTTTCTTCACAACTTTATGTTCTGAAACAAGTTAAATAAAACGTCTTCTATTCCTTATTCGTTAGGGGGATACTCTTTTCTCTTGACAAATTGCCTTTAATATGTGTGTTAGGCAAATTCCTCGGCTTGCAGGCCGTTCAAATTGTTACGCACTCGCACGTTCTGTGCCACCGTTCCCTAAGGTTACCTAAAATCCCAATTTCAGTAAGCTTACAAAGAACTATTCCGCAGGTCTGCCTCTGGCCACTTGACTTGTTCGGAATGTATTATGCAGCTTTCCTTACTATCTCTTGATACGAGAATTCAGACAAGCCTGCATTCTCTTTAGCATGCTCTATAGTCATACTTATCAGGTTGCCTTTACGGTCTAAGTCTACATAAACATTTTCACTAACCTCTTTTGTCTCATCTACCTCATTGTCTGTGAACTCAACATGCGCAGTATCAGTATCTGAAAAATATTTTAGTTTCATTTTTTTATTCCTCCTTAAATGACTTATCAAAGAAGGCATTATGAACGGTCATGCCATCTTCTAACAATATTACTCTTAAATATTTATCCACTTCATTAATCTTTGCCCATTTCTTAATCCTCCCATCGGATTGGACTTCCTCTTTTATTGGATTATTTATCACAAATTTGATCCACTGGGACGGTTCATTTTCATCGTTTTTCCTGTGATTTCTTCCGGGCAACTTGTAGTCGCAGAGCTTGCTCTGCTAATCCTACTCAAGCAAAGCAAGCTTTGCTACTACAAACAGTTATCCACATACCCGCAAGCTTCACACTAAAGTGAACCATCCCCTTTATAGGGATTCCCCTTCCAGAAGATGGCTGAGAAGATTATATTTGTATCCAAAACTGCTTTTATCACTTTTTCCGTTGTCTTACCCTGTTTATTAATTTGGGGATATCTGTGGGCTTTAATCCCTTAAAGCGAGCGAACTCCCTTCCTTCAGCAGTCAAAGACTCAAATTCCTCTAATGGACTATTCTCTACTTTCTTCAATAAGAGTCCATCATCTTCTTCTAATAGAATCATCTTTGTCCCTCTGGTCAGCTTCAATCTTTTCAGGATTTTCCCGGGGATAACTAATCTTCCTTTTTGAGAAACCTCCAATAGTTGTAAATTAATCATCCATTCTCTCCTGTCTTCTTGGTTCTTCTTTAAGACAACATTCATCACTATCTATATCTTAGCTTACACCCAAATATACTATTACTCTGCAACATTTGCGTCGTCCGCGAGAATTATAGATATACTACA
>JASEGY010000665.1 GCA_030019105.1 bacterium
AGGTGGAACTGATGAGAGAAGCAACTATTTTTCAGGATTGGTTTTTAGAAGCAGAGGAAAAAGGGATGGAAAAAGGGACGATGAAAGCTATCCAGGAGGATATTGGGGATGTTCTGGAGGAGCGATTTGGAATAGTCAAGTCGAGTATCCTGGATGCAGTATATGAGACAAGGAGTGTGCCCTTCCTTCGGACGCTTCATCGTCAAAGCGTGAAAGTAAAAAGCCTGGAGGAGTTTAGAGAGTTAATAGGGCAAAGATAGGAGAGAGATTTCTATGGCCTGCTGCTGAGTAATGCCGAGGATCTCTTTAACTACTTTTTCCGGATCAGACTTGCAAACCTCAAGAGTATCCTCGCCAAAGGTGTTCACCAACTTTTTGGAAATCTCCGGGCCAATCCATTTACAGTTCTCCATCAGATAGGCACGGATAATCGATCCCCAGCCGAGAGCAAATAAGCTTTACTCTCTTGAGGGCCGCTTTTGAGAAGACCATGTTGTCGAAGATATATCTCCCTGCATACTCACCTTCGATGACCTCAAACCTTAGCTTCCATAGTTCATCCCCATACTGGGTAGTTGTCTCCTCTATCTCACTTAACCGGGAGAGATACTGCCCATCTGGTATGGGAGAAAAATCCTGCACATCGTCAATTGTTGAGAAATCGACTTTAGGCATTTTTGGCCTCCTTTTTCTTTTGGTTTTTATTGCCTTTAGCGGCAATGGCAGACTCAAACTTGGAAATGATGACCTTTGCATCTTCACCGGTGAGATCATCTAAGCTCTCGGCATCATAGGCGGCTAATCGCTTTTTTACTTGTTCCGGTGCCAGCTTGAATTGCTCGATGTATTTTCTGATTTTCTCTTTCTGCGCGGAAGATGCATATTGAATTGGCTTGGCTTCTCGATTTAGATACTGCTTCCCGAATAGCTTTTCAAAAGGTAGCGGAGCATTCGAACTCCTCTTTGGGGAGTTTGTTACTCCGGTCTTTGAGACAGAAGCCCATGTGTCGGCCTTTCTCATCCACATACATACGCACGATGGTATCGAACATATAGGGAAGAGACTTCTCTCCGTCAAAGGTCTCTCCGATAGCCACCATAAAGGAATAATCTCCCTCACCTTTACCTCGTTCCCACTACCTACCTAACTTTTAAATTCATTGCTGAGCAGGCAACCTAAATGTAGATAAGATTCTTAAGCTGGTCGTATTCTTCAACCCCGGAATTAACCAGATCACGAAACCTCCTGGCATACCTGGTGATCCAAATTATTGGCTTCAGCCCGGATTCCCGAATAAGATTGATCTGGAAGATGTTGGCCTTCACTGCCGTCATCTCAATAGCCCCTAATCCTTCTTCTGTTTGCTTATACAAAGTAGCTCCTGCCTTTTCCAAGGCATTTATCCCAAAACCCACAGAATTTAGGAGAGCAGCTCCACTGAGTTGGATTTGGGAAAAAAGTCTCGTTTTCAATTGCCTGGGCTACCTTTTCGATTAGATTCAAAATCCAGCGACAATCTTCGTTGGTCCGGGATGTCTGGAGGAGACCGTTCGTGATTTGCAGAAGAAATGAGGGGGATTTATAACGTAGATAGCTTGACAATTTGGTCTGTAGAT
>JASEGY010000666.1 GCA_030019105.1 bacterium
TTATCGGAAAGAAGTAGCCCAGGACGGGAAGCAGATTAGTTTAATTGGAATGTAAAAAGCAGCCTTGTTCATCGTTTCGGCCATTTGTAGTGGTCGAGCAAGCTCGACCACTACAAAATTGCTCCAATGGCCGAAACGATGACTAAAGCCTGATTTCAGATTTTACCCTTCGGCTGCGCCCAGGGCAAGGATTGCAGATTGGAGCAGAAGAGTTCTTGAATCTGAAATCCGAAATCCGATGGCACGGAAGCAGGGTAGATGTTAAATGTGTGGTATTACCGGTTATCTTGATATATCCCGTCGAACGGGACACGATGAACTTCAAGCCACAGTTGCCCGTATGGCTGAGACCCTTCGTCACCGCGGTCCTGACGATAAGGGGGTCTGGGTGGACCCTGGCTCAGGCATTGCCCTGGGTCACCGACGCCTTTCCATTATTGATCTTTCCCCTGAAGGCCATCAGCCCATGCATTCTGCTTGCGGCCGTTATGTGATTGTTTTCAATGGGGAGATTTACAACTTTAAAGCCCTGCGCCAGGAACTGTCAGGACTGGGACATAATTTCCGTGGTCATTCAGACACAGAGGTGATGTTGGCAGCTATCAGCCAGTGGGGGCTTGAAAGAGCGCTTTCACGTTTTAACGGCATGTTTGCTTTTGCCTTGTGGGATCGACAGGAGCAGGCTTTATATTTAACCCGTGACCGGCTGGGCGAAAAGCCCCTTTACTACGGCTGGATGGGGAAGACCTTTCTGTTTGGCTCGGAATTAAAAGCCCTGCGTGCCCATCCCGATTTCAAGGGAGAGATCAACCGAGATGCACTGGCCCTCTATTTGCGGCATAATTATATCCCAGCGCCGTATTCAATTTACAAAGGTACTTATAAACTCTCACCGGGCACAATGCTTGCCATAAATAGGGCAAGCCCTGAATCTGTTCCTACCCCCGTCCCATATTGGTGTGCCAGAGATGTGGTCCAACAAGGTGTCTCTGACCCTTTTACAGGAGTAGAAGAAGAGGCCGTAGCTCATCTGGACGCTTTACTGCGAGAGGCCATCAAACTACGGATGGAAGCAGATGTGCCTCTGGGCGCATTTTTGTCAGGCGGTGTTGATTCTTCTACGGTAGTAGCCTTGATGCAGATCCAAAGTAAACGGCCGGTGAAGACATTCACTATCGGCTTTGAAGAGGAAGGTTACAACGAAGCGGTATACGCTAAGGCCGTGGCCCAACACCTGGGAACAGAACATACTGAACTTTACGTAACTCCCGAAGAGGCCATGGCAGTGATTCCCCGGTTGCCTGCCCTTTACGATGAGCCTTTTGCTGATTCGTCACAGATTCCGACCTTCCTGGTTTCTGAACTGACTCGTCGTTATGTGATAGTGAGCCTTTCAGGTGATGGTGGCGATGAACTTTTTGCCGGATACGACCGTTACTTTCTGGGCCAAAGCATCTGGCAGAAGGTTAGATGGGTGCCTAAAATACTACAGAATGTTGTGGCCAAAGGTTTGGGGCTATTTCAGAAACAAGGCTGTTGCGGCAATAAGTTGCGGATTTTACTAGCATCACCTTTGAACGCTCTTTGATAATTGCATAATTGGAAATTGGGGCCT
>JASEGY010000667.1 GCA_030019105.1 bacterium
CCTTTTGGTCATTTGTGTCCTTGGTTTGGTTGCGGCAGGAGGCCGCGCTATGATATACTAAAACAACAGATAATGAATAAACAATCCGTAATTCCGGTGCCCCACGAAGTGGGTGCGCAATCCACAACTCTGATCGACACACATGCCCATTTAGAGGACAGGCAATTCGATTCGGATCGGCCGCAAGTAATTGATCGGGCCTTTAGTGAAGGGCTTTCGGCTATTATTAATGTCGGTTCTGATCTGAAAACAAGCCGGGTCTCCCTTCAATTAGCCTCCAAATACAAAGGTATCTATGCCGCCGTTGGTATTCACCCCCACGAGGCGGCTAAAGCCGGTGAGGAAGTATACAAGTCCCTGGCAGACCTGGCCTCTCAGCCCAGGGTAGCAGCCATTGGAGAGACCGGCCTGGATTACTACCGGGGGGGGCTGTCTCCGGTCCCAACCCAGATAAAAGCCTTCCGCCAACAAATCAGATTAGCGATCAAAATCGGTCTGCCCCTGATTATCCACTCACGGGAGGCAGCCCAGGATACCCTGGCTATTTTGGAAGAAGAAGGCGAGGGAAAAATAAAAGGCGTAATGCATGCCTTTTCCTACGATGGGGATATTCTGAAGAAGGTACTGAAATTAGGACTCTATATTTCCATTACCGGCGTGGTCACCTTCCCTAAATCCGGACTCCCTGAGATTATCCGGCAAATCCCTTCCGAACGGATATTGCTTGAGACTGATTGTCCTTACCTTACCCCGGTTCCTAAGAGGGGAAAGCGGAATGAACCCTCGTATCTAAAATATACTGCTAGGCGTGCCTCTGAGATATTAGAACTTTCCTATCAGGACATCATGCGTATAAACAGGGTCAACACCTGCCGGCTCTTTGGCATCGGCTCTCTTCCATCTCCAGTCATTGCTTACCCTATCCGGGATTCTCTCTACTTGAATATTACTAACCGATGTACCAATGAGTGCACTTTTTGTACCCGGCACACTAACCTCTTTGTAAAAGGACATAATTTGCGACTTCAAACCGAACCAACTATATCCGATATTTTAGCTGCCGTACCCGACCCGTCCGCTTACCGGGAGATTGTCTTCTGTGGTTACGGAGAGCCGCTGCTGAGAATAGAAGTAGTCATAGAGGCAGCCCGCTTGCTTAAAGAAAAAGGGGCAAAAAGAATAAGGGTCAATACCAATGGACATGGTAATTTGATCTACCAGAGGAATATCTTACCTGAACTGGCCGGGGTAGTAGACGCCATTTCCATAAGCCTTAATACTGAATCTGAAGGGAAGTATCTTTCTCTCTGCCGACCTCAATTTGGGCAGGGAACATACCAGGCTGTTCTTGACTTTATTAAAGAGACTAAAGAACATATTGGGCAGGCAGTTGTGACAGCAGTTGACCTGCCTGAGGTGGATATTCCTAACCTTTCGAAGATGGTTCAAGCGATGGGGGTAGAATTTCGGATCAGAAGCTACAACCAGGTAGGATAACATCGCTAAGGGTAAAATTCTTGACAAACCGGAGATAGTGTATTAAGATAGGTAATCACCGATTGTATCCTCTTCAAATCTATTGGTATATCTGATTGTAGGTTGTAGGTTGTAAG
>JASEGY010000668.1 GCA_030019105.1 bacterium
TGGCTTGTTCTCCTTTTAATAAATTGATTTCATCTCGCAGCTTTTGGACTTCTGTTCTTAACCTTTCAATCTCCTCGCTTAACCCTTCGATAAGCTGGAGCAGGATATGGAAAGCTTTCGCTTCCTGTTCACCCAAAGTTTCATCAGAGGGGAGATTTAGAGCTTTTAATATTGTGGTAATCGCCTCTTTCCCCTGCTTGCAGACACTGGGAATTTTTTCGTGATTAGGTGGTTGCATTGGGTTTTTCATATAAAAGACCTTAAGGTATAGTGCCGACATCAAAAACCGTAATCGTTCTATAATACTTTATCGTCTAATATAGAAAAACCTTGAGTTGCTTGTAGCTGAATAATTGCCATTTTTTAAGTTACCATTAAATTTGAAGAGGATACGTTGATTCTGTAATTCGTAAGGTAAAAAGAGGCAGACTTGTTACAGTAACCCAAATTAGGGAGCGGCTGGCCAGGGATTCTGGGGCTGAGTGGACATGTCCAATGACTACCGGAATTTTTATTCGGATTGCAGCCGAGGCAGCCGAGGAGGATTTAATAGAAGGCAGAAAAGAGCCAACGCCCTATTGGCGAGTGATCAAGGCAGACGGCAGTCTGAACGAAAAGTTCCCTGGCGGGACAGATTGTCAAGCAGTAAGGCTAATGGAAGAAGGGCATACCATTGAGCCAGGCAAAGGCAGAAAGCCGCCTAAGGTCAAAGAGTTTGAGATATCTCTTCAGGAAGTGTAAGGCGCTGAGAGGAATGGCAGAGGATTTGGGAGGGAAAGTAAATTGCCAGGGAATCCTGGTAAAGTAAGGAAGGGTGCTATGCGATTTTTTAATACTGCTGGGCCGGTTAATCCCAGAGATCACTATGCCTTGCCTTTTCGGATAGACCGAGAAGAGATATACTCGTTGATTATGCAGAAAAAGTACTTTGTCCTGCATGCACCGCGTCAAACAGGGAAAACTACCCTGCTTCTGGAATTGGTGAACTGGATCAACCAGGAGGAAAAAAGGTACAAGGCCCTCTATGTTAATATAGAGGCGGCGCAGGCTGCCCGGGAGAAGGTGGATGCAGGCATTGAAACCATTTTGCGGGAGTTTCAGTCCGGAGTCCGGTGGTTCATAGGAAAGGATTCCTCGTTTCCCGATGTGGACGGATTACTCCAGAAAGGGGCCTACAAGGCTCTATCCGCTCTATTGGAACGCTGGGCTGAAGCTTCGCACAAGCAGGATGGTCGCCACCTGGTGATTTTTATCGACGAGATTGATTCCTTGGTAGGTGACACCTTGCTTTCCGTACTGCGGCAGTTGCGTTCCGGTTACCCCAGGCGACCGGAGGGATTCCCACAATCCATTGTGTTGGTGGGTGTAAGGGATGTACGCGACTATCGTATCTTCAGCAGCAATTCCCGCTATGGTTGTGAACGTGCAAAAATAGGGGGTTTTCCCTTTACCATTTCGTAAACATTGTTATCATATTAAGCAATGAAGGGAGTGATTTTCAGCAAATTTGGGATTTAAATTATGGAATTTTTGCCTTGTGTCTTAAATTACCTTAAGTTTTTTCGTAACTACTCAGCCTCTATATAGTAGTCTTAACTGTTAGAACCACAAC
>JASEGY010000669.1 GCA_030019105.1 bacterium
CTCTGAACCTGACAACCTGAACGGGTTCTACCATAACTTTTGAAGAGGATACCTTAAAAGCTATATTAACTACTTATGAGACGAATATTAGGACTTGATCCGGGTGACAAAAGAATTGGGGTGGCCGTCAGTGATGAGTTGGGGATCACGGCTCAGGCCTTAACTGTTATCCACCGGGATAGAGAAGAGCGGGAGATTAATGAACTAAGGGATTTGGTGGCTGCCTATGAGGTTGAAGAAATAGTAGTCGGGTTGCCCCTTAATATGGACGGCAGTGCCGGAGAACGGGCGAATTCAGCTTCAGCCTTTGCCGGGCGGCTGAAATCGGAGCTGGGTTTACCCGTAAATATGTGGGACGAACGGTTGACTACCGTAAGCGCCGAAAATATCTTGCGCGAATCAGGGCTAAGAGGACGCAAGGGGCATAAACGCCGGGCCGTAGTTGACAAGGTAAGCGCCGTGCTTATCCTTCAAGGCTATCTTGACCGTCGTTCGTTAGGGAGTAGGGAATGGTAACTACAAATCCGCAATCCCGGGTAACCACGAAGTGGGTGCGCAATCCGCAATCATCAGGTAAGGTCACGATATTAGGTCTGCTCCTGGTAACCTCTTTTTTACTACTGTCGTTAGTTGTTATCCTCTGGCCCACTCTCCTTGTTCCACGACCCTATGTCTCCTCTACTATCTTTATCCCTCCGGGGAGTGGAACCAGGCAGATCGCCTCTATCCTGAAGTCCTACCGGATTATTGACCATCCGCTCTACTTTATTCTACAGGCTAAACGAAAGGGGGTGGAAAACAGCCTTAAGGCAGGCGAATATAGATTTAATAACCGGATGTCTATGGAAGAGATACTGGATCGCCTGAATAAGGGGGAAATGATTACTTATTCCTTTACTATCCCTGAAGGCTATAATCTCAAGGAAATTGCCGCCCGGCTCGAGGAGGAAGGATTTGCTTCTTCAGAAAGATTTCTCGCCCTTTGTTATAACCGGGATATTATCTATTCTTTAGGGCTAAATGCGGGAAGTCTGGAAGGCTACCTCTTTCCTGATACCTACCAGGTAATAAGGAGCATCAGTGAGAAAGAGATTATTACAATTATGTTCAATCGTTTCAGGAAAATAACCGATCCATTCCAGGGCAAGATCAAGGAGATGAAGGCATCCCTGCATTCAATTATTACACTTGCCTCCCTCATTGAAAAAGAGGCGCAAAAGGAAGAAGAAAAGCCCCTTATTTCAGCCGTGTTTCACAATCGCCTGAAAAAAGGGATGCCGCTGGAAGCATGTGTGACTGTCCTTTATGCCCTTGGCTATCACAAGTATCCTCTTACTTACGACGACTTAAAAGTAGAGTCTCCTTACAATACCTACCTTCATTGCGGGCTTCCTCCGGGGCCAATCTGCAGCCCGGGTCGCACCTCTATTGAAGCCGCCTTGAATCCGGCTCCGGTGCCGTATCTGTATTTTGTTTCTCAACAGAATGGGAGCCATCAGTTTTCCATGACCTTTACCCAGCATAAAAGGGCCAAGAGAATCTATTGATAAACAATGAGGCACACGAAAGCTAAAGCAAGCTATATTTCGGATTTTAGGCTTT
>JASEGY010000066.1 GCA_030019105.1 bacterium
TGCCCATCCTGTTAATGACAGGAATGATGGGCAAGTTTATGAGTGTTATTCCTAAGGTGGTCAGTTTTGCCCTCCTGGCCTCCCTCATTGAAGCCCTGGTAGTTCTTCCTGCTCATCTGGCCGAATTCGGGAAACTCTCGGCTAAACGTGAAAGAAAGCACCCTGTCTTTCAAGGAATGCTTAAGGTCTACCGGCGCATACTCCATTACGCTCTTAGACACAGGTATCCGGTAGTGATAGGTGTCTTAGTGGCAGCTATTGGCTCCGGGTTTCTGGGCAGCAGATTGCCCATAAAACTGTTTGAAAAAGAGGACCTGGGACAGGCCATTATCCAATTAGAGATGCCTGAAGGAATGAGACTGGAAGAAACCGACCGGGTGGTTAAAGAGATAGAGCAAATAGCAGAGGACTACCCTGCTGATATGGTCGATTCTGTCATCACTGAAGTAGGGGGAATGATTGTTAATTATGAAAGGATTCAAAAGACAAGTGTGGCTGAAATAACCGTTGATCTGACGGATGCTGAAGATCGTGAGATGTCAGACCTGGACTTCATAGAAAACATCAGGCTTCGATTGAAAGAGATTGCCGGGCCGGTATCTATGGTGGTTGACCGTCCTCAGGATGGGCCGCCGACCGGCCCGCCTGTTGACCTGCGAATAAAGGGGGATGATTTTGGACGTCTTCAAGAACTGACTGATGAAGTCAAGGGGTATCTGGCCGGGCTTACCGGGTTGGCTGACATCAAGGATGATTATACCGAAGGCAAGAAAGAACTCCGAATTGTGGTGGATCACGATCTGGCCGCTCTCTACGAACTTGATGTAGGCAGAATCGGCGCGGCGGTTCGGGCCGCTGTGGACGGAACAATAGCCACCAGGTTTAAACAGGGCAATGAAGATATCGATGTGCTGGTTCGATTCAGACCGGAATCAAGGAAAGAGCTTGACACTATTCGCCGGATGAAGATCAACTCGAATAAAGCCGGACTTATCCCTTTAAGCAGTGTGGCCCGAATAGAGGTTGAACCGGGCCCCACCATGATTCGGCATCGCGACGGGAAACGGATGATCAGGATCACAGCTAACATTGAAGGTGAAAAAACGACCTCCCGTGAAGTCAATCAAGCAGTGGCAAAACACTTTCCCGAGTTTACGAGCCAAAATCCCGGTTATAGTTTGGAGCAAGGCGGGGAGTTTGAGGAGCTTCAGGAAAGCATCTTTTCCCTCATCCAGGCCCTGGGTCTGGCAGCGCTGCTTATTTACTGCATCTTAGCGGCCCAGTTTAAATCCTTTATTCAGCCCCTGGTGGTTATATCTACGGTTCCCTTTTCTTTCATTGGAGTGGTTATTGGTTTTACCATTATAGGCAAGGACCTCTCGATGCCTGCCCTGGTGGGAACCATTGCCCTGGCCGGGGTCGTGGTGAACGATTCTTTAGTGCTGGTGGATTTTGTCAATCGATCCAGAGAAAGGGGGGAAGGCAGATTAAGGTCTCTGATGAAGGCCGGTTGTGTGCGGATGAGGCCGATCATCCTCACTTCAATAACCACTATTGGCGGATTACTCCCCATGTCCCTTGGCCTGGGCGGCCGCTCTGAGATGTGGCAGCCTATGGCTATCTCTCTTTCCTGGGGCCTGGCCTTTGCCACTATCCTTACGCTCTTAGTTATTCCCTGTGTTTATACCATTGTGGTGGATGATATTGGGCAGCGCTTTCGCCCTATAAACTAATGAAAGGAGTCGGTAGAAAATGACAACAGATAGAGAGCCAAGCCTTATGACAGCTAAGGAAGTAGCTGATTGCTTAGGGTTGCATGAAAGCCGGGTGTATCGCTTATCTCAGCGTGGGCTCATCCCTGCCTGTCGGGTGGGAGGCAGTTGGCGATTTCAAAGAGATGAGATTAAAAAGTGGTGGCTCGCGAGACAAGTTAGAAGCAAAAGAGCAGTCTTGTAAGTTGGGGTGAGGAGCGAAATCCATATTGAGAAGATACGTCTCAGGAAGTTAAGGGGTCAAGTGACCGGCCGCCGCATAGACTCTTACTTCACCCTCCAATCGTTCTGCCAGCTTATCCTCTTCAACTTCAAGGTCATAGTGGCCCTGGAAGTTAGTCCAGAACTGTGGGGACATATTGAAATAACGTCCCAGGCGCAAGGCTATATCAGCGGTTACGCTCCGCTTACCGTGTATGATTTCATTGATACGGTGCGCTGGTACGCTAATGTCATTAGCAAGCTGATATTGGCTAATACCCATCGGTTCAAGAAACTCTTCCAGCAAGATTTCCCCCGGGTGGATGGCCGGTATCTTTTGCTTACTCATAATTTCCTTGACTGGATTAGTATTCTGGGGTATACTTTAATGGTATCTTCTTCAAATCTAAGGGTAAGAGCCAAAGGGTTCAAAGTTCAGGGTTCACGGTTCCAGGGTTGGTCACCTTACGCTCTCTCTAACCTTGAACCTTGAACCTCTGAACCTGACAACCTGAACGGGTTCTACCATAACTTTTGAAGAGGATACCTTTAATGGTATACTTTAATCAGTTGAAGAGGTTCTGGCGGAGAGGGAGAGATTCGAACTCTCGGTAGAGTTTCCCCCACAACTGCTTAGCAGGCAGCCCCGTTCAACCGCTCCGGCACCTCTCCGTGTCTATATTCTAACATAAGATTAAATTTAAGGCAAGGAAAAAATGATCTTTCGAGAACTAATTTTAACCGGCTTCGGTCGCTTTAAGGAGTACAGACTTGAATTAAGGGATGGGTTAAACATCATCCTGGGGCCGAATGAGACAGGAAAAACAACCATCATAGATGGAATTTCTGCGGCCCTTTTTGGCTACAAGAAACAGTTCAAGCGGGACCAGGAGTTATGGGTCAAATATCGCCCCTTACGTAAAGGGATTCCTTATCGGATTTCCGTGATCCTGACGACCAGAGGGGGAATAACCTATCGGATTGATCGAAATTTGGAGGATAATCGAGGTCCCAATTTATACCAAAAAGAGGGAGATAATTATCATCTCCTGGAAGGGGTTACAGAAAGTAACTTGAGAAATATAGTAAAAGAAGAATTGGGATTGACGGATATTTCACTCTTTGAGTCTACCCTTTTAGTTCGACATGGGGAGTTGGTTACCAGCAAAACCGAGGATATATCTCAGGCTATCTTTCATCGGGCCATAGGTGAGAAGGAGATAGGCCCTGCCCTTAAAACCTTGAATGATTTCCTTCAGGAGATTGACAAGGATGGTTATGTGCATAAGGGCTTACTCAAGACTTATGAAGCTAAGATTGCGGAGTTGTCTGAGCAGGTAACTGAAATGAAGAAAAATTATCACATCTACGAATCTATGGTCAAGAAAGAGGCCGAACTGCAGTCGAAGATGAGTGAACAAAAGGAGAAGATAGATGCCATTGAACCATTAGTCGATGGTTGGCATGCTCAACACGATTTAAGAGAGAAGAGAGATCAATGTGATGGAGAGATTAAAAAAATCCTGGAAAGATTGGAAAAAGTGACTGAATGCAACAAGGCATTAATTGACATGGATAATTCTCTTAAGTCGATTGATCCCGGTCTGTTTACTCAAGATGCCCTGAGCAAGCTTAATACCTGTCAAGGAAAATTATCTGTTTTCAGGGAAAGACGGACAGAATATAACCGTAAAATAGAGAAACTGCGAAAAGGAAACGGCCTTCTTCTTAGTCTGGTTATTATATTTCCTCTTTCTCTTTTACTCCCAAACCTTATTCCTGCCCCTATCTTAAAATGGCTGCTCTATCCCATAGCTGTCTTTAGCTTAGGGGGACTTGCCTTCGGCCTGATCCGTTTTTTCAAGGTTAGATCCATCCGGGATATTCTTAAGGGAGGGGATAAAGAAGCACAGAAGGCCATCCAGGAAATGGATGAGATACTCGAAGAGACAGGCTGTCAGAATATGTCTGCTTACGAAGATATGTTTAGAAGGGTAAATGCGCTTAAGGGTAAAAGGATAAGTTTGAACGAAAAAAAAGAGGCTATTCTGGAAGGGACACCATCCGCTGCCTGGGAAAGTAAAAAAAATGAGCTTTTAGCCTCAGCCGCTAAATTCGAGCTGGCCCTGCGCGAGATTGGGGTTATCTTGAGTCCGGCGGAAGTCGCTGAATATGAAACCCGGCTTGATAAGTTAAAGGAAGAATTTAACCGGATCAAAGAAGAACATATTGCCCTTAAGCAGGACATGGCCTCCTACGATCAATTTGTTCTTAAAGGTGACCTCTGGACAGTAGAAAGCGAGTTGGAAGAAGCGCGTCTTAAATGTGAAAAATATCGATTTCGCAAGCAAAGCCTGGAACTGGCCATTAAGGTCTTGAAAGAAGCCGCCGAAGAAACCTACGAGGAATTCGCTCCGGCTTTAAGAGATTCTACCCTCAAGGAATTTCAGCACCTGACCGGGGGAAGGTATCAGGAAATAACCATTGATAAAGACCTGCAAATTATGGTTAATCTTCCGATAGAAGGGGAGGAAAGGCAAATACTTGTGCCGGTTAATTATCTCAGCCAGGGCGCTCTTGATCAGCTTTACCTGGCCTTTAGACTGGCTGTTAGTCAATACCTTTGCCAGGTTCCTCAACTGCCTTTTCTTTTTGACGATTCCTTTGTCAACTTTGATGAGGAAAGAAAAAAGGCTGCCCTGGCTACTTTGTCGGATTTGGCTAAGGAGCATCAAATTATCTTCTTTACGAAGGATGCGGTTGATCCCTCGATTGGGGGCAGGGTGGTAAGGTTGGGATAAGTTTAGAACAGCGAGACGATATAATGGCTATTAGAAAACCTGGAGTTACTTACGCTATCAGTGATACTGGCCTGCTGGGTAGGGAAATAAGCGTGCATGAACCGAAAGCACAGTTGCTTAACGCACAAGATGCCATCCAGGATGCGAAACGGTTGCGTGAGCTACTGTTTCGTAATCGGAAACGAGCGGACCGAGGGGTTACCTAATTTCTAATTTCCAATTTCGAGCCGTAAACGGCTACCTACTTTCCACAAGATATTGAGCAGTTACAACCGCAACTTCTCAATATTTCAGGGGGACTTGCGGACAGAAACCAGGTTTCTTGAAGAAGCCCGGTTTCTAAGTCACCAGTTTGCCCCGAGTTATTGAGAGGATATTATATCACTCCTGCCGCCTGAAGCTTCTCCTCCAACACCCTCTCACGCCTGGCTGTCTCCTTTACTTCCTCCTCTAAAGATTTCAGGATGCCAAGTACCCTGGCAAGGGCCTTCGCAGGTTTTTCGGCTTCCGTCTTAGACAAATTTGCTGTATTCCTGTAGATCGCAAATGTAAGCGCCAGAATGCCTAAAAATAAACTCCCCAAAAATCCGAACAGCCAGCGCATAGTGGTATTTGTGTCGTCTATACGAGCGTTAAGATCAGCGCTAAGATTGTCTATGCGAGCGTTAAGATTATCGCTAAGATTGTCTATGCGCGCATTAATGGTCTCTATCTGCTTTTCGACCACCGTAAGCCTCTTGTCCATCTCAATGAGTTTGTCCATTACATCGTCAATGGTGTACCTCGATGGTTTAGCCTGAAGCTGCTCCGCCATTCCCAAAACAAGCCCAAAGATGAAAATAAACACCGTCAACAGACTTGAAGCTCTTAAAGCTGAAGTCTGGAGGTCACCGAAAAAAAAGTTTACTAACCGCCGCATTGTTTCTTCTCCTTTCAAAAGAAGTTTCGTCCCCCTAATCTTTGTATTATAGCTTATCGGAATGGGAAAGTCAATTGAAAAGTTATCCTTACTCCTAAAACTGACGAGAAATTTACGCCGAGCTGTACTATAGCTTTTAAGATAATGTTTTTGGGGTAAGCGAATTTAAGACAGGCTATTTAACTTTTGGAGTTAATCCTTTAGGATTTCATTAGTTATGAAAGGCTAAAGCCTAAACTCCAATTGATATCCAACCCCAAAATCTTTTTCTTAAATACTATAGTTTTATCTTGGGGCAGGTATCAATCATATACAATATTCTACTATATAATAATATAATGAGAATAGATAGCTAATATATATTATTATTACTTTTTAAGTTGCTTTTTTAATTAATCTATGCTATAATATTATTAGGAGGTTTTTTTATGAAAAAGATATTCTCCATACTATTTTTATCCTGGCTGATAATACCTCTGGAAATCGCGCGGGGCCAAGCTGGCCTGGCGGGTTACTCTGACCTTAAGCCCATCCTGGATGATGCCCTTTTCAGGGATCAAGAGCCGGCAAGCTCCTCTAATCTGGGGCCGATTATGGGTGATGCCCTTTTCCACCCTTCAAAATTGACCGAAACATGGTCTAATGAACCGGCCGGGGCTCCGGCCAGAGCCCCGGGCAGATTCAGGGAGACCAGTGAATATATGATCGGCCGGATAGCCGTAGGCATAATCTTACCCGAAAGTAATGGAAGCATTGATTCACCTCAGACAGAGAATTGGGCCTCAGCCGAGGAAAATGCGGTTAAGGCCGAGATTGAGGCCGGCCTTAACTGGTGGGTTGCCAGGGAACCGACGGCTCAGCTTGAATTTATTACGGATTTTCATTTTCGGGCGCCTACCGGTTATGAACCTATTCAGCGCCCCCAGTCGGATGAAGGACTGTGGATATCAGAGGTAATGACCAACCTGGGTTATCCCGGGACAAATTACATGGATCAGGTTTACGAATATAATAATGCCCTCAGAGAAGAGAAGGGCGCTGATTGGGCCTATACTATCTTTGTGGTTGATTCTTCCGCAGATGGAGATGGGAGATTTACTGATGGTTATTTTGCTTATGCCTGGGTTGGCGGTCCCTTTCTGATGCTCACTTACGACAATAATGGTTACGGCATATCCAATATGGATGCGGTCTGTGCCCATGAGACCGGCCATATCTTTTATGCCCTGGACCAATATGCCGAAAGTGGTTGCAGCCCCACGGAAAACTCCGGCTATCTGGCCGCGCCTAACAGTAACTGCGCAAATGGCGGGACTTCTTATGAATGTATTATGCGGGGCGGGGTAAGACCCTATACCAGTGGTAAAATCTCCCCCTCTACCCGGGAACAGATCGGATGGCGAGACAGCGACTCTGATGGGATATTGGATATCGTTGATATTAATCCTGAGACATCTCTGACTCCCTTTTCGCCGGACCCTACGATAAATCCAACCCCTATCTATACCGGGTCAGCTCAAACCGGAACCCCTTACCCCAATAATAATCCTTATAACCCTTATGGCAGTGGACGCAGCGACATAAATATCAACATCATTGCCGGGGTTGAGTACAGGCATCGCCTTAACGCCGGCGCCTGGAGCGAGTGGTCAAGCGCGGCTCCGGGTGAGGGGGCCTTTGACAGTGAAGAGGAGGGTTTCACCTTTACCCCCTCTCCCTTAACCCGGGGGACATACAACTTTGAAGTCAGGGCCCTGAACCGGTTTGGCAATGCCGACCTGTCTCCGGCCACGGACCAACTGACCATTGACGGGGAAGACATCCCTCCCACCTGTGTTTTTACTCAGCCTGAAAGTTTAGCCTGGTATAACGGCCCAATAAACTTAGCTGCTTTGGCTCAGGATTCCGATGGAGTGGTTACCCAGGTAGAATTTGACTATTCCCTTAATGGCTCAACCTGGTATGCCTGTGCAGGGAGTCCGGTTACTACCTCTCCTTACCACCTGAGTTGGGAAACCTTTCCTGTGGGAGAGGTAAACGAGAGTGTCAGCCTTCGGGCCAGGGCCAGGGACAATCAGGGGCTGTATTCTGAATATTCCCGGGTTCAAATCAAGGTGGACAACAAGTCGCCGGAGTTTAGCAGTTGGGTCAATACCCCGTCTGATCTGACCGAAGACTCTATTGGCTCCTTTCAGATCCAGGTAGAGATAACAGATGAAGGAATTGGTCCGGAAAGCGAAATTCCCGGGATAGACTACCGGATCGGCATAAACCCCTTTGACGGCTATGAAGAGATGACCCGGCTCGAAGGTAATACGTGGGTCTTTAACATCCCTGAACCGGCTGATGGTTGGAATAGTTCAGGCGGTCAGTATCTGGAATACAAGGTCGAGGCCAAAGACAGCCTGGGCAATACGTCTGTGAGTCAGGTGAGGCAAGAGCTTATCGATGAGGTCAATTTCCCTCCCGTTGTTTATTTGACCTCCCCGCAACCCCTCACCTGGAACCAGGGTGCCATCAATTTATCTGCTGAGGCATCAGACACTGACGGATCAATTACCCGGGTTGAATTCTTCTATTCTCTCGATGGCCTGATCTGGTACAACTGTATCGGGGGCCTTGATACTACCTACCCTTACGAGGCAAGCTGGGCAAGCCTGCCGGCGGAAGGGGTAGATGAAAGTGTCGGCCTCCGGGTCAGGGCGAAAGATAACGAAGGTCTATATTCAACCTATAGTGAAGTTCAGATCAAGATAGATAATGAAGGGCCGCTCCTCAGCAACTGGATTCAGGTTCCGGAAGACCTCGCCGCGGATCATTCCGGCCCCTTGAGCATTATGGTCACTGTATCTGAGGAGGGCGTTGGTCTTCAGGATCAAGTTCCCGGTCTGGACTACCGGATTGGGTCTCTTCCCTTTGATGGTTATGAAGAGATGACCCTGACTGGGGGGCTGAGCCGGCCTGGCGGGCCGAGCCGGCCTGGCGGTAATACCTGGTCTTTTGATATCCCTGCACCAGATGGCGGCTGGACAATTTATGGAGAGGAATATTTGCGCTACAAGGTTGAAGTATCCGATGGGCTGGGCAACACAACCACCAGCGAAGTGCGGGAGGAATTCATTGAGGGAATAATTGAGCCGCTGCTGCCGGATTGCCGGCTCACCTCACCTGTCCCGTCGGCCTGGTATGCCGGGGCCGTCAATCTGACGGCTGAAGCGCTCGATACTGATGGGCCGAGCCGGCCTAGCGGGGCAATTATTCAGGTGGAGTTTGCCTGGTCCATGGATGGCGCCACATGGTATCCGGTTCAGGGAAGTCCTGATACTACTTATCCTTATAGTCTGATCTGGGACAGTTCCTCCCTGGTACAGGCAGATGAAAGTGTCGGCCTTAGGGCCAGGGCGACGGACAACCAGGGGTTATATTCCGGCTATCACGAGGTACAAATCAAGATAGACAATATCCCGCCGGTGCTTGCCAACCGGCTTCAGGTTCCGTTTGATCTTACTGACACATATTCCGGGCCTGTCAGGATTACGGTAGATGTCTTTGATGAAGGGGCAGGGCTATTAGACCAGACTCCCATGTTAGACTACCAGGTTGGTTTGGATCCTTTTGCCGGCTACCGGGAAATGAGCTTTGAGGGAGGCAGCGCCTGGTTTTTCGACATCCCTGAGCCAGGCTCCGGCTGGGGAAATTATAGTGGAGGATATCTAACTTACAGAATCGCCGTAAATGATGCAGTAGGGAACACAACTCTGAGTGATCTGCACCAGGAACTTATCGAGAGAATCGATCTGCCGCCGGCTTGTGAGCTTACTTCACCCGACCCTTTAATCTGGTATGCCGGAACCATCAATCTGACGGCTGAAGCGCACGATAGTGATGGGGTAATTACTCAGGTAGAGTTTGATTATTCTCTGGATGGTATTACCTGGTATCCGGTCCCAGGAAGTCCTGATATTAACTATCCTTACAGTTTAGCCTGGGATAGTCTCCAGTTTATCAGCGAAACAAACCAAAATCTGCATATCAGGAGCCGGGCGCTGGACAGCCAGGAACTTTATTCCGCTTACGCTGAGGTAACCATCAAGGTAGATAATAAGGCCCCTGAGTTTAGTAATTGGGATAATATTCCGGCCGATCTTACGGCCGACTATACCGGAAGCTTTCAGATCAGCCTTGCTATCCTGGACGAAGGCATCGGCCTTTCGGAGCCGCCTGAAATCAGTTACCGAACAGGTTCAGCGACCTTCAGCGATTATCAGGAGATGAGCCTGGCAGGGCCGAGCCGGCCTGGCGGGGATAATATCCGGATTTTTAATATCCCTGAACCGGTTGATGGTTGGGCCGCCCATGCCGGTGAGTACCTTGAATATAGAGTCACCAGCCGGGATAGTTTGGGTAATATGGCCGCCTCTGATTTACAAAGAGAGCTTATCCAGGCTGCCCAACAAGTTCCACCTCAGTGCCGCCTTCTTTTTCCCTCGGCTTTCAGTTGGTATGCCGGCAGCATTAACCTGTTGGCGGAGGCATCTTCGTCTACTAATACTATTTCTCAGGTTGAATTTGCTTATTCTCAGGACGGCCTGACCTGGCAGACCGAGCCGGCCTGGCAGACCGAGCCGGTCTGGCGGGAGTGTGCCGGGAGTCCTGTCTCTGTCTCACCTTATTCTTTGCTCTGGCAGACGATCCCTTCTGACGGGGTGGACACGCAGGTTTATCTGAGGGCCAGGAGCTTAGATTCTACCGGGTCCTACTCTGATTGGGATATTATTGAAATAATGATAGACAATCAGCCCCCGGCCTTCCAGTCTTTTGACCACACTCCGTCTGCTCTTACTAACAAATACACCGGAAACGTAAGCATTGATGTCGCTGTCATGGATATCGGGAGTGGTCTTGAAGTTCCCAGATGGGACTGGCGAATCGACGGAGAAGCTTACACCGGCTATAAGTTAATGGATTTTAGAGCAGAGCATCTTTACACGGGTGTCATCCCTGAACCGGTTCAAGGATGGATAGGGTATGCAGGGGAATATATCTATTATCGGATAAAGGCAAGTGACCGGACAGCCAATACAGCTTTCAGCCCCGAGCATAAGATACTCATTGAAACCGTTGAACAGAGCCCGCCTGTGTTGGATTGGGTGGCTCTTGAGGAAGAAGAGGCCCTCATCCGGTTCCAGGACGAGAGTCTGCCTCTCGATCTCTCAGAGGCAAGCTTTGAGCTTTTTGAAACCGATCATCCTGACATTGTTTTTACCTTAACTAATCCTGTCCTGGACCAGATTGACCGGGCCTTGATTCATCTTCCACTGGTTCAGCTTGAGGGAGGAAGAAGCTATGTTTTGAAGATAGAAGGAGTTAAGGATGCGGTCGGCAACCGGTCTCCTTCTGCCCTGGAAAGGGAATTTACCCCTGTTCTCCCTAATCTGCCTGTCACCGTGGTCAAGGAGGATGGAACAGGCATAGAAATTGATCCGGGGACCTTTGACAGGGTCGTATCCCTTGAGATAAACCTTAATCCCCAAATCCCTGAGCTGGCGCCGCAGTCAGGTGGAGAAACATCAAGTGATCCTGAATTGATACCGGGCACCTGCCGGGAATATGAAGCCAGAGGAGCGGATGGGGCTTTATTAGGAGAAGATGATTTTAATCAGCCGGTGCGGATACGGATACCTTATCCGGCCACTGAAGATGGCCGAGCCGGCCTGGCGGGAAATAATTTAAAAATCTATTACTTAGACGAGGCAGCCTCCAAATGGGTTGAGCCTGCCGGGGAGCAGGAAACAGACCATAATTCTCATCTGATCACTGCTTCCGTGCCTCACCTTTCCATCTTCGGCATTGCCCGGGATACTTCCTCGCCGGTAGAGCCCCCCTCAGGAGGGGAGTTTATCGCCTATCCCAACCCCTTCCGGGGACCGGACGGCCATAAGACCATTAACTTTAAAGGCCCGGGTGAGCAGGCCAAAATAAGGATATTCTCTTTAAGCGGCCAGGTGGTAAAAGAATTAGGTAATGAAAATTGGGATGGAAAAAAATGGTCCTGGGAGGTAGGGTCTAATTTGGCCAATGGGCTGTACATTTACCTCATTCTTGATAGTGGGGCCAAAAAGGTAGACAAGCTTGCGATTGTTAGATAGCAGGTGGGATTTCGTTTTGCGGCCTTGTTCATCGTTTCGGCAATCTTGTAGTGGTCGAGCTTGCTCGACATTACG
>JASEGY010000670.1 GCA_030019105.1 bacterium
CGCAATCGTAACATTCTCGCGGACAACGCAAATGTTGCGGGGTAATATTATATCTGGTCCCGCTACCGTTTCCAGAACACGCTCGCATTGGGTTTCCATTTCGGGATGACGATGCAGGATGTGCTGCCACCGTTCTTGGGTAAGGCGAATAGGGACACTGTTCCTGGAACGTATAATCAACATCCTTATTCCCCCAACGACTTAAGCCGCCGTTTCGCCCTCTCCTTAAGCAAATATTCACCGGGAAAGCGGGTTAATATCTGCTGATATGCCTCCTTAGCCTCTGCAAGAAGGCCAAGTTCTCCGGCCATATCCCCTTTTTTGAGTAAAGCCGCGGCTATCTTGTTTGAAGCCGGATAATTCCGGATGAGGCGGTCATAAGCTAAAAATGCCTCTTCAGATTCCTTGAGGCCCTGCCAGGCTTCGCCAATGTAAAATTGAGCTTTATCAGACAATTCAGCCCGGCTTTCCACTAGCAGGGAGAAATAAGCAATAGCCTTGTGATAACGATGAAGGGTCAGAAGCCGGCGACCTTCATGATAAATATAGGCAGACTCCTGCCCTTCAAGTCCGGTAGGGAGTTCCACCTTAAATTTGGGGATAAACTTCTGAAGCCTGTGATTGTCATAATCGGCGACCCAGACCTCCTCCTGATCATTCACCACAATCCCGGTGGGATGATAGAACTCGCCGGGGCCTTCTCCATACTGACCAATAACACCCAGGAAATTTCCATGTCGGTCAAAGAACTGAATGCGATTATTAAGGGTATCGGCCACAAAGATTCTTCCTTCCGGCCCGACAGCAATCCCCTGGGGGAGTCTGAATTCACCCAGGGCCTTACCCCATTGGCCAAATTCCAGCATAACCTTCAGATCAGGAATAGTCAGCTTCTGAACCCGGCCTATATTGGCTAAATAGATATGCTTTCCATCACAGGTAATGGCCCGGTCACCCTCCAGCCCATAAAGGGCGCCGGCTTTATCCAGGGTGACGCTGTTGAGACCAATAAAATGCTCCTGAGCCGTCTCCCCGCCTTTCTCTTTTACCCATTCAAAATGGGGCCTGGCAGTTAGAAAATCCCCTCCAATAGTAAATTCGCTTAATATATTTGTTTCACGATCAACCACATAAATTCGACGATTAAAAACAGCAATCCCTGCCGGACTCTTAAAAGAACTTACGCCCACCCCTTCCCGGTAAAAGAGATTCTTAAATCGACCGGCCCGGTCAAAGACCTGCACCCGATGGTTGCCCAAATCTGTCACATAAAGATTCCCCTTGTTATCAAGGGCCAATCCATTAGGGTGGTCAAATTGGGTCTGGCCAAGGCCTAATCTGCCGATAGAAATAACCGGGACATAATTGGGAATTATGGCCTCGTCTAATCTTATTCCTTTGTATCTATAGGCACAGCCGGCTGTTATGAGAATCAGGCAGCATAACCAACTAAGAATAGCTTTCTGCATATTAAAACCATTTTACGGCGATGGTCATCGTTTCGGCCATTAGCGCTCTGTTATGGGCAACTATAGCTCTTAAGCTCTTAAGATAAATATTTTGGGGTAAGCGAATTCAAGATAGGCTATGTAGCTT
>JASEGY010000671.1 GCA_030019105.1 bacterium
CATAGTCTATCTTGAATTCGCTTACCCCAAAATATTTATCTTAAGAGCTATAGTTAAAAAAGAGTAAAAATAGTCTTGACAAACCCGTCCACTTCAATCTTATTACCCGGGCCAATTGTTGCAATAATTAAGAATGCGGGTCTTAGGGATAAAAGGAGGAGTTTTGATGAAGAGATCAAGGATTTTTAAGGTTTTGTTGGGGGTTGTTTTGTTCGGGCTTGGGCTAAATGTAGGGTGGGCATTGCCCACCAGAGTAGCTGCGGGGACTGTCCTCGCTAATAACCATCAGGCGACCACGAGGGTCGCAGCGACCGAGGAGGTAGATGAGGCCACACGGCAGAGGGTGCTGAGTTCCTATGGCAAGCTACCGCTTTATTTTATCGAGAATAGGGGGCAGCTTGATTCTCAGGTCAGGTATTACGCTAAGACACCAGGGCAAAGCATCTATTTTACTTCTAAACTGGACAGTAGTAAGTTCTCAGCTTTTCCCAGGATGGACACTCTGTAAGTTGCTGAAACTAAAGCGTTTTCTCTATGCGCTTATAGCTGAATTGCTAAAAACTTAAGTGTCGAGAAATCAAGCACTTATGGAGAACTTACTGCTGGCCAGTTCTAAAAAGATTGTCTTTGATCTGTCGAGGCAGGGCACGGAGTACGGAGTACGGAGCACGGAGGAGGAAAAATTGAGCATCGAGCACCTGTCCCTTTCCTTAGAATTCTTAGGGGCAAATAGAGAGCCGGAGATTACGGCTAATGACCTTCAACAGGGTAAGGTCAACTATCTTATTGGCAATGACCCGGGCAAATGGCAGAGCAATATTCCTACCTACAAAGAGGTGCTCTACAACGACCTCTATCCAGGGATAGACCTGAGGGTCTATGGCAACCAGAGAGAGCTTGAGTATGACCTTATTGTCAGTCCCGGGGCAGATCCAAAAGAGATAATAGCTAAATACGATGGAGTAGAGGGGCTTCGGATTTCAGAAGAAGGGGAGCTTCTAATCAAGACCGCCTTTGGAGAGCTTAAGCAGAAGAGGCCGGTTATCTATCAGGAGATAGATGGCCGGAGGGTAAAGGTAGAAGGAAAATTCAGAATACAGAATGCAGAATGCGGAAGTCAGAAGTCAGAAGAAGGAAAATCCGCATTCCGCATTCCGCATTCCGCATTTTATACTTACGGTTTCGAGGTGGCCGCTTACAATCCCAATTATCCGCTCATCATCGATCCAACGCTGGCCTACTCCACCTACCTTGGGGGAGGAGGTAATGACTATGGCCTGGCAATAGCCGTTGACTCAACCGGGGCGGCCTACATCACCGGATATACCGACTCCACTGACTTTCCCACCACAAGCTCCTATCAGACCGATACAGGGGGATTGGATGCCTTTGTCACAAAATTAGCCCCTGCCGGAAATAGCCTCTCCTACTCCACCTACCTTGGGGGAGTAGATAATGACTATGGCTACGGCATAGCCGTTGACTCAACCGGGGCGGCCTACATCACCGGATATACCGACTCCACTGACTTTCCCACCACAAGCTCCTATCAGACCGATACAGGGGGAGTGGATGCCTTTGTCACAAAATTAGCC
>JASEGY010000672.1 GCA_030019105.1 bacterium
GCAATCGTAACATTCTCGCGCACAACGCAAATGTTGCGGGGTAATAGTATAATGACACGACCCTGCTTACCCGGAATCTGGTTGACGACCTGGAAATCGTCAAGAATAAATGCTGTAATGCAGACAAAGATAACGAAAAGGAGGTAAGTCATGTCTATACGAACATACATATACTCAGCAAGGGCACAAATTGCGATTTTCCTTACTCGCTCCCACGCTCTGCGTGGAAGCGTAACTGTCATTTGACGCAGAGCGTCTGTAGTGCGTTCCCACGCAGAGCGTGGGAACGAGGGCCTTTTGAAAGGGTAAAGATATTATGAAGAGACTTTTTATCACCATAGGTGCCTTTGCAATACTTATTTTAACTGGCTGCGGCTGGAATCCGCTTGGACCTGGTGGTAACGGTGGCGGCGGACCGGAGCCATTTATTCAACCAAACTATTTTGACTATCCGGCGTGGCACCCGGGTGGAACATGGATTGCCGTGAATCATGGAGATAGCCTGGACACGGACGGTGATGGACAAAACGATGAATACTTCGAAGGTATCTGGCTAGTACAGCTCGGCGGAAATCCCTCGTCGGTTTGAGGAGTCTGAGAAACCAGGTTTTTTCAAAAAACCTGGTTTCTGTAACCGGCGGGGAACTTCCGCCGAGCAGTACTAGTCCATGTGGAAACCGGTAGAACCCAACCCCTGATTCGAGGTTATAGCAATCCCGCCTGGAGCCTTGACGGTACTCGCCTGGCTATGGAGGCTGGCGGGCACATTTTTACCATCGAAGTAACCAGCCTGGATCCGGCACTTGTAGATACAAGTAGTCTTCTCCAATTGACAAGCGCGGGTAAAAACTTTTTCCCAAACTGCAGTCCGAATGGTGAATGGATTGTGTATGATTCGGATATTGATGACACAAAGTATGATATATGGATTATGGAGTCAGATGGCGAGAACAAGAAGAATATAAGCGGGGAAAGTGACAGTTTAGATCAGGGTGGCTGGCGTATACCAAACTGGTCGCCTGATGGCAAATGTATTGTTCATGAAAGGTATGTGAGTGGTGGTGATAGCGGGCCTGAAATCGTCGTTATGGACACATCGGGGCAGAACCCAGTGTACTTAACGTTGAATTATGAGGGAGCCGATATGTACCCGCGGTACTCACCAGAGGGCAATAGGATTGCGTGGTATGCCCACCGGAAGACCTCTCCAGGCAATTGGGCTATGAATGTTTGGATTATGAATAGTGACGGCTCTAACCCTAAAAAAGTAACATCAGACCACGCCTGGAGTTTTGACTGGAGTCCAGACGGTAACCAGTTGGTGTTTCTCTACTGGGATACTCTACATGAACAAACGGGCAATGGGCAACTCTGGCTGGTCAATGTGGATGGCAGCGGGTTGCGGCAGTTAACCTATTTTATAGACACAATTCATTATCCTAACCAAAATAGAAAGGAGGGTAGTGCTATGAGAGCTGAATAAAAATGGCCCTCGCGGAAGACATGCTATCAGATATAATTTAAGATCCGCAAGATCAACTATACTCAGCACGGTCATAAATAGTGATTTTGAATAGGTTGTAAGTTGTAGG
>JASEGY010000673.1 GCA_030019105.1 bacterium
CTAAGCCTTACGGATGACTATTGACATCACGCACGATTTGACGGAGTTAATCCTTGGTTTCTTAGAATCTAAGCCTGAACTCGGCTGAGATGACAGCGGCTTGATAGTCTGCTTGCTGCCCTGGACGATCGGCCTCATCCTGGTGATCAATAAATTCAGCCCTTACTTTAAACGTGGAGCGGGAGCTAAACCGATAAATGCCCTCCAGGCTGAATATCCCTCTTGACCAATCGATCCTTTCGTCGCTGATGATATCCGGCTCCTTGGTCACCGGGTCATCCTTCCGGTCTGAACGCCGATATTCATATCCTCCCGAAAGACTCAGGTTGTCTCTTAAATCAAGGGCAAGTTCACCCCGGGCAATCTGAAAGGAAGCTAAGGTTCTCCCCCTTTCCGAAGACGGCTCGAGTTCCTCCAGATATTTGTAATAGCCATCAAAAGTGATCTTTTTTTCCGGCACCTTATACCTGGCCCGAAGGCGTATCCCTGTTCTATTGGGTGTGTATGTTCCGGCGCTATACGTAGCGGTTGTGTCAGGGAAATCAGGAGTCACCCGAATATAGGAAATGCTTCCCCCTAAAGACGGCATCCCCAAGAAATCCAGATCACCCTCTATCCCTACCCAACCAGCCGTTCCTTCCAACATCTTATTCTGAGGATCGAGAAGGTCTTTATCCCACTGACTGCTGACAAATTCACCTACTATGACAAAAATATCCTCTACCGGAAGTCGAAAGTCCAGGCCGTAAATCTCACTTTCAACCGGATGGGGTAGATTATTGCTTGCCTTTACCTTGACATCCTTTAATCTAAGATAGGTCAGCCCCAGACCGGTAGCTGATTCTGCGGGTAAATAGGGAAAGGTGGTTTTTATTCTGCCTCCGTAGACATCCCGGCAGTATGCCTCCCCCTCTGGCCGGAGTCCAAAGCCGATCAACTCAAGGCCGGGAGTGGGTTGAAGAGCAACTTTAAGCCCTTCAAAAAGCCTTTCCTCATCCAGCAGGTCATCAAGCCGATCCGCCTGCACACCGGAAAGCTTAGTTGTATATCCAGGGGAGACTGGAGTGGGGTCATCCTGAGGGTCCCATTCCCTCATGGTGAGTGGAGTAAGAGTAAGGTTAAAACGTCCCGCTGTGATGTCAATCAGAGGTCTATGAAGTCTAAGGGAAATCTCTCTTGATTCAACATCAAGGTCTTCCGGCTCTTTTTTACCCTCGTTTCCTGTTCGAATTACCCCCACTACCGTCAAGTCTCTAACCACTGTTGATGAAAGCTTAATATCAAGCCTCTCGATCATGGTAGTCTCTTGACTAAGGGATGCCCCCAGGGAATCGATTATGTCCCCCTCTTTTCCTTGCCCTCTTGCCCCGACATCTCTGGCCCTGAATCTGGCTTCTCCTTCAACGGTGATCTTCGCCCGGTCTTCCTCTTTACCTCGCTTGAATATCTCAATATCAAAGGCCAGCGTTAGCGAAGACCAAAAAAGGATCAATAACAAGATCGCTTTCTTCATCCTATATTTTCTCCAATCCCTTCATATACTCAACGCGGGCATAATCTGCGATTTTGTACCTTCTCAATAACTTGGGG
>JASEGY010000674.1 GCA_030019105.1 bacterium
ATCGGTTTACACTTTTGGGGAGTTTAGGCTTTAGCCTTTCATAAATGAAATCCTATTACTCTGTCAAGGAAATAATGGCGATGGTCATCGTTTCAGCCAGGTTATTCAGGATGAACAAACCTGTGAAGGCTGCTTGCTGCGAACAGTTAGTTGCGCAGACTACTTTATTTCGAGGAGTTGTGTGGAGATTCAAGTGAGTCAAGGCATACCATTAGCCGATAAAAAATTCAATGTCTGATCAAAAACCGGATTACTATTTTTTCCATTAGGCTGGTGATTTTTTGTGGCCATATCTATTTGGTAATCCATTATTTTTTTATCAAGGGCAACTCTGGATATCTTAAGGATACGAACAGCTTGATTCTTATTCCATTTCGTTTTTTCCAGCACTTGCCGGATATGCATTTTTTCTGCTTCCTTTAAGCTGAAATTTAGTCCATCCATTTGGTCTATCCTTTATAAATGAAGGCATTGATCATCGTTTCGGCTGCTTACTAAATTAGGCGGCGCAACTGTTTGTAGTAACCCGCTTTAGCGGGTGGGAATAACCGCCTAAAGGCGGTCACTACGAACTTTCCAAATGGCCGAAACGATGAACATCGCCGGAAGTAGACAGCAGCCGGTTGGCTACTGTCTACTAAAATTTAGGAGATGAGGGGATATCTAAGTCACTGCCCTCGACCCACATCCTCTTCCCAGGCATAGCATGCCTCTTGCAAATAAACCTCAACCCTCTATCCCTATAAGTAATTAAGGCATGGTTCAAATC
Source organism: bacterium (assembly GCA_030019105.1). Taxonomy (GTDB): domain Bacteria; phylum UBA9089; class JASEGY01; order JASEGY01; family JASEGY01; genus JASEGY01. Next base: position 770 of record JASEGY010000674.1, read on the forward strand.
AGGGTAAGACTCTCTAAACTGGTGTCTGGTCGTCTGGTGAGTGGCAGCCTGGCATTTATCAGACCACCAGACCACCAGACTACCAATCACCAGACGACCATTGTTACTCTAAATTGCCCTTTTTGAACCGAATTGTTAATTGATAATTGTTTCTAATGCGCTCCTGCACCATTTAAGACTACTCTAAATGTCTTAAACATAATTCTGAGATCAAGGAGGAGACACATATTCTTGATATAGATCAGATCGTATCTGAGTTTATTTTTCACATCTTTTACAGATTGGTCGTATCTATATCGCACTTGAGCTAATCCGGTTAAGCCCGGTTTAACATCCAATCTTCGTCCATATCCGGAAATGACAGAAGAAAACTCCCTGACAAAAACAGGTCTTTCCGGTCTGGGACCGACAAGACTCATCTCTCCGACCAGGATATTCAATAATTGAGGTAATTCATCAAGCCTGGTCTTTCTGAGGAATCTTCCTAACTTAGTTACCCTCGGATCATTTTTCTTCGCCCAAACCGGACCGGTTGTTTTCTCTGCATCTACTCGCATACTTCTGAACTTATACATAGTAAATATTTGCCCACCCTTGCCTACTCGTTCCTGCTTAAAAAAAACCGGGCCTCTTGAATCAATCTTGATAGCAATGCCGATAAGAATGAATAAAGGAGTAAGAACAATAAGCCCAAGAAGCGATCCGATCATATCGATTAGCCTTTTAATGATATTCATTGACTTTTCTCCTTTAATAATTATACTCAACGCGGGCATAATCTGCGATTTTGTATCTTCTCAATAACTCAGGGCA
>JASEGY010000675.1 GCA_030019105.1 bacterium
CCTACAACTTACAACCTATTCAAAATCACTATTTATGACCGTGCTGAGTATAACACTTATGATTAAGATGACAACAAAGCAGGCCCCTTCACGGTTCAGGAATCCTATTTCCAAATATATCCTGAAGAGGGGACCTCAATGTATTAAATGCGGCACTTGTGCCTCTATATGCCAGGTCGGGGTTCATAAGATTGTTCCGTCAGCGCCGTCAAGGCCCAAAGAGCATCTATGTCTTGGCCATTCCTGCGATGACCCTTGTATGGATCATTGTCCTACCGGGACCTTGAGTATTACTGAAAACCCGCTTTTTGAGGCAATGGGAGATTACCGCTGGACGCCTGATTTGATTCTTTCCACCTGGTATCAGGCTGAGACCGGCCGGATTCCTCCTCCCCATTTTGAATATAAAATCGGGTTATCCGGAGGGGGGTTTGATCGCTTAAGGTTTAAATTCCCGGAAGGTAATACCCGAATTCCTCCTGACGAAATTTCTCTTTCCTTGCCTTTAAACAAGAAAGGAGACTATCGTCATCAACTTGAGATTGGCCTCCCTATTTATGGTGGCGGAATGTCTTTTGGCTCAACAGCCCTTTCGGTTATGGTTGCCAGGGCCAAAGCCGCCGCTGCTTTAAATACCTTTACCTGCACGGGCGAAGGCGGCTATCCTGATGCCCTCACGTCCTACGATGATCATGTTATCACCCAGATAGCGACGGGTCTCTTTGGGGTTCGGGAAGAGACCATCCAGCGGGTAAGGATAGTGGAATTTAAATATGCTCAAGGGGCAAAACCAGGATTGGGCGGGCATCTATTGGGAGATAAAGTCACTCCGGATGTAGCCAAAATGAGGGAAGCCGTGGTGGGCAGTTCTCTTTTTTCACCCTTCCCATTCCATTCGGTCTATTCTATTGAAGACCACAAAAAGCATGTGGACTGGATAAGGCAAATAAACCCAAAGGCGTTAGTTTCAGTCAAGGTTTCCACCCCGACTGATGTAGATATGGTGGCTGTAGGGTCTTATTATGCTGATGCCCATATTATCCATTTAGACGGCAGTTACGGCGGCACAGGAGCGGCCCCGGATATTGCCAAAAAGAACATTGCCATGCCGATTGAATATGCCATCCCCATCGTGCATAAGTTCTTAGTTGCAGAAGGAGTTCGGGATAAAATGACCCTTATTGCCTCAGGCGGTATCAGGACGGCCTACGATGTGGCCAAGGCCATCGCCTTAGGTGCTGACGGATGTGTGATTGGAACTGCGGAGTTAGTAGCTTTAGAATGTGTTAGATGCGCAAATTGTGAATCCGGCCGGGGGTGTGTGCGGGGAATTGCTACCACAGACCCTAAATTGTCTTCTATGGTCACGGTTGATTGGGGCGCACAGAGGATTTATAATCTCTATTCTGCCTGGCAGGCTCAACTTAAAGATATCCTTGGCAAACTGGGGATGAAGAGTATCAGGGAATTGGTGGGCAGGACCGATTGCCTGGCGCATTTAGATTATCGGCCTTGATCATATATACTCAGCACGGTCATAAATAGTGATTTTGAACAGGTTGTAGGTTGTAAG
>JASEGY010000676.1 GCA_030019105.1 bacterium
TGTTATCCGTGTTCTATTAGATTTTCATAATCAAAGTAGTAGCGGATGAGCACCGGGACGCCTGTGCTGCTTTTAATGCTCAGGAATTTCAAAATTGGAGTTTAGGCTCTAACCTTTCAATGAAATCCTAAAGGATTAACTCCAGAAAAGTTGCGCAACCTAACTCGATCACCCGGCAATAGAAAACATTAATTCAGCTTCAGTTACCAGCTTATCTCCTACGTATGCCCGGCCAAACATCTTGCCTGTTCGCTGTCTGATCTTGATCGGTTCCCCTTCCAGTCTGAGCTGATCTCCCGGCAGGACAGGGCGTCTAAATTTAACCTTATCTATCCCGGCGAAATAGACTAATTTACCTCTGTTTTCAACATCAGAAAGGAGCAAGACACCGCAGGTTTGAGCCAGGGCCTCTACTACCAACACACCAGGCATAATAGGATGTCCCGGAAAGTGGCCATTGAAAAACTCCTCATTTATAGTTACATTTTTTATGCCGACTACCCGCGATCCGGGCTTAAGTTCTATGATTTTATCAACCAGAAGGAAGGGATACCTGTGAGGCAGTATTTCCTGAATAGCCGTAACATCCAGTTCGCCTGTCAGGGGGGGAACCTTTGCTTCTTCGGCAATTTTCCTGGCCATTTTAACATTCAGGCTGTGCCCTGGCTTAATGGCGGTTATGCGGCCATAGAAAGGCGTTCCCAAAAGGGAAAGATCCCCCATAAGATCAAGGATCTTATGGCGGACAAGTTCATTATCAAACCGGAGGGAATCATTCAGGATTCGCTCCGGCCCAATGACAATAACGTTTTCCAGGCTCCCGCCCCGGGCCAAACCTTGCTGTTTCAGGGTCTCTACTTCTTCTAAGAAGCCGAAAGTCCTGGCCGGCGCAATTTCATTAACAAAGGTCTCCGGTGTTAAAGTGAAGGAAGCTGCTTGAGACCCAACAGCCGGATGAGTAAAGTCTATCATACATGTAATAGTCAGCTTATCGTCCGGTAAAAGGGTGATCTCCCTGTCTTGATCCACAATCCAGATAGGTTTTTTAGGTTTAAGGAGGTGTCGAGGCTTTTCCTGAGTTGAAATCGAGCTTGCTTTAAGGAGTTCAACCAGAAAGAGAGAGCTTCCGTCTCCGACCGGCGGCTCAGGACCGTCCAGTTCAACCTCACAGTTATCAATGCCCAGTCCACTCAGGGCCGCCAGTACATGCTCTACTGTCCTGATCTCCACGCCGGCTGTTTTGAGCGATATTTCGCGGGTACTGCTGCTTACATTTTCCAAACTGGCTTTAACCTTTGGATGTCCGGGTATGTCCTTCCTTCCAAAGACTATTCCTGTATCCACCGGAGCCGATTTAAGAGTAAGGTTGATATTTTCCCCTGTATGCAGGCCGACTCCAGCGTAGGTTACTTCTTTGGCAATAGTCTGCTGTTTCAGTTTATTATCCTCCTCCAAATTGCGTTTTCGCGGGCAGAAACCAGGTTTCTTCAAGAAACCTGGTTTCTGAAACTGGTGAACAACTTCCGCCGAGCAGTACTATAGCTCTTAAGATAAATATTTTGGGGTAAGCGAA
>JASEGY010000677.1 GCA_030019105.1 bacterium
GAAATGGGAAGTATCTTGATTTACTTCCTATTTCCCATTTCTTACTTCCTATTTTAACATGGCCGAAACGATGATCAAGGCTGCTATGGCTAAAACTTAAAATAATAGTATCTGAGCCAGACATAAATCGTAGAAATGAAAACAGTCAGTATCATGACCGGCATGCCGTAGGCCATAAATTTCAGAAAGCTGATCTTTTTGCCCGCCCTTTCCGCTATTCCGACCACAATCACATTGGCTGAAGCGCCGATAGCCGTGCCGTTTCCACCCAGACAAGCACCAAGGGCCAGTGACCACCAGAGAGGCATTAAATCTTTATGATGCAGGAGTTGTGTTACATATTCTTCTGTTCCTTTCAGTTTCGCCAGTTCCGGCCATATCGTTTCGGCCAGATTAATAACTAAGGGGTTCATGGTAGCCACATAAGGTATGTTGTCCACAAAGGCTGAGGCAAAGGCGGAAAACCACATGATAACCATGCTCGTGGCAAACATATTGCCCTTGGTCATGTCCAGGACCTTAAGGGACATCCATTCTATTAAGCCGACCTTCACTACTCCGCCAACTATAATAAAAAGCCCTATGAAAAAGAATATCGTCGGCCATTCAATCTCAGCCAGGTAGTGGTGGGGGTCATGGGTGCCTGAAAGCAGGAGCAGCAGACCTGCCCCAAAGAGGGCGATTGTGGCCGGCTCATAGTGGAGCATCCCGTGAAAAACAAAACCAAGTATCACAACCGAAAGGACAAAGAGGGATTTCTTTAACATTACGGTATCCTTTATGGCCTCATTCTCATTCATCTCCATAACTCTCTGCTTTAACTCAGGTTTGACCTTGAGTTTTTTACCAAATACTATCTTCATGACAAGCAGACAAGCCACCGTCATGATTACCACGACCGGGGTGAGATGATAGATAAAGTCCATGAAGTCGAACTTTGCCTTTGAGGCGATCATGATATTGGGCGGGTCACCGATAAGCGTCGCCGTACCGCCTATGTTTGAGGCCAGGACTTCCGTGATCAGGAATGGGATGGCATTAACCCCCAAGATATCTGCGATAAGAATAGTAACCGGGGCAATGAGCAGCACAGTGGTAACATTATCCAGCAAGGCGCTTAATACGGCTGTTACTACGGCAAGGATGGCCATAACCTTGAAGGGCTCTCCCTTAGCTATCTTGGCGCTCTTGATGGCGATGTATTCAAAAATCCCTGTGGGACGCATAAGGTTAATAATGGTCATCATTGAGATAAGGAGGAAGACAACATTCCAGTCCACACCGAGCTCCTCTACATGAAAGGCCTCATGCTGAACCAGTATCTTGAGCACTAACATAAGTGAAGCGCCGGCTATGGCGACAATGGTTTTGTGAATCTTTTCAGAGATTATTAACGCATACGCCAAAAGAAATATGATTGTTGCCATCCAGAAGACAGTACTGGTAACGGGCTGGGCTACTGCTGCTACTGCTTCGTGTTCCATTATCTTTCCTCCTTATTCAGCAAGGCGATGGTCATCGTTTCGGCCACTCAAGTCGAAAATGGGAAATGGGAAATTAGGAAATGGGA
>JASEGY010000678.1 GCA_030019105.1 bacterium
TGAACCCTGAACTTTGAACCCTTTGGCTCTTACCCTTAGATTTGAAGAGGATACTACAGATCATTGAAGCTCAATTTATAACGGTGTCGAGTATATCTCTACGGCCCTCAGTTTAGCGCTTCGGCACCGAGGATTATTTCTCACCTCATGCTCAACAGGCCTGAGCGGCTTCTTGGTCAAGACAGCAGCCCAATTTTCCCTCTCCCAGGCCTTGAAAGTATGCTTAACTATTCTATCTTCAAGACTTTGGAAAGAAATGACCAGAAGCCTCCCTCCCGGGGCTAAACCTTCCGGGGCTTGGTCCAGGAATTCTTTCAGGGCTTCCAATTCATCATTCACCGCTATCCTTAACGCCTGAAATATTCTTGTGGCCGGATGAATCCTGCTTCCTGGCCGAAAACCTACGGCAGTAGTAATGACCCGAACCAGTTGGGAAGTAGTAGTAATTTTTCCCTCACGGCTACGACTCGCCACAATTAATCTCGCAATTTTTCTCGCTGCCCGCTCCTCTCCATACTCCCTGAAGATGCCGGCCAACTCCTCGTCTTTCAAATCATTAACCAGATCAGCCGCGGTAAGTCGAGACCGGCCATCCATCCTCATATCCAGGGGACTGTCAAGCTGAAAAGAAAAGCCCCGCTCAGGGGCTTCCAATTGATAGGAGGAAACCCCTACGTCTGCCATAATACCGCACACCCGGTCCGGAAAATCCTGCCTGCTTAAAATAGACTTAAGAAATCTGAAATTGGCGTGGACTAATCTAACTCTATCCTTATAAGGGGCTAATCTAACCCTGGCTCTCTCTATGACGGCTTCATCCTGATCAATACCAATTACATTTCCACCAGCCTCCAGGATAGCTTCGGCGTGTCCGCCTTCTCCTACCGTAGCGTCTATATATATTTTATCGACTTTTACATTTAAAAGCTTTAAAACCTCCTCAACCATAACCGGTTGGTGGCAGGGGATCAACTTAGCAGTTTCGGATTGTACATGGCAGATTTGCAATTCACCTCTTTATTATTTCCCGCTTGCCTCTATCCTCTTGCGCTCCTTTCGAGCAGCTAATCTAGCCTTTCGTTGTTCCTCATATTTTTCCCATACTTCTATTGCCCACAATTCAATCCTGTCTTTCACCCCGGTGATAAGAATCTCTTCCTCTATCTTTATTCCAGCTTGCTCTCTTAAATTTTGAGGGATAGACAAGCGGCCTTGCTTGTCGAGGGTGCAGTCATCGCCGTTGGAGTACATAGATCGAATAAAATCTCGATCCTCTTCTTCATCATCAAAAGACCTTTCCTGGTCGTACTTCTGGTCTAATTCACTCCAGCGATGTTTGGTGAAAAGGTAGAGAGACCCGTCTTCTTCATTAAAGGTAAGGAAAAACTCCTCCGTGTTCGCATTCTTACGGAGCTTTGAGGGCAGAATTACCCTCGATTTATCATCCAGGGTATGGCGGTAGGACCCTGCAAACATTAAACGTTGGCCTCTCTTCTATCAGGGTAGGTGTAATAAATAACTATAGCTCTTAAGATAAATATTTTGGGGTAAGCGAATTCAAGATAGGC
>JASEGY010000679.1 GCA_030019105.1 bacterium
ACATAACCTGTCTTGAATTCGCTTACCCCAAAATATTTATCTTAAGAGCTATACTACTACTCAAGGACTGGAATAAGATAAAGGTGGCCAAATGCTAAAAAACGTGAGATGTGTCCGTTTAGCGTGTTCGTAAAAGAATAAAACCCAAAAACGGACACGGTCAACGGACACGGTCAACGGAATTATGAATCTTCCCCAATTCTCTGTCAACCAACGAGTCCTGGTCAATATCTTGATGATCGCGGCAATAATAGTCGGCCTCTTTGTCTACTTCAAGATACCCCGCGAAATATTTCCCGACGTTTCAATGGATGAAGTGGTCATTGTCACTTCTTTCCCCGGGGCCTCTCCTTCCGAGATTGAAAAACTTATCACTGATCCCATCGAAGATGAAGTAAGTGATGTCGACCATAAGGACTTTATTTCTTCCCGTTCCACGGAAGGGCTTTCCATAGTCGATATTCGGTTTGAAAGCGGAACAGACCTTGACGAAGCCGTGGTAGATATTCAGACAGAGATGGCTAAGGTAACTGATCTGCCGGAAGATGCTGAAGACCCGATAATTATAGAGATCAGGGCCCATGAGGTCATGCCCGTGGTAATGGTTGTGTTGGGCGGGGAGGATGAGGTCAAGATCAAGCAGGCCGCCGATGACCTCCAGGAACTGATCCTTGATGTCAAAGGGGTGGCAAATGTCCGGCCGGCTGGTATGCGGGAACGGGAAATCCAGGTTGATGTTGATCCGGGAAGGCTGGAGGCCTATCAACTTACCCTGTCGGATGTGAATAATGCCCTGGGGGCCAGGAATCTGAATATCCCGGCCGGGAGATTCCAGTCAGGCCGTTCTGAATACCTCATTCGCACCCTGGGTGAGTTTGATGAAGTCGACCGGATAAAAGAGGTCGTGGTTAAAAGTGAGCCGAATGGCGGGGTAGTCAGGGTAGAGGATTTAGCCGGCGTAAAGGAGACCTGGGCCGATGCGGTCACTATCTCCCGGCTCAATGGAAAACCGGGCATCACCTTAGTAGTAACCAAAAAGGAAGAAGGAGACTCCATAAACATAGTTGATGAGATTAAAGAGATCATCAATAAATTTAAAGAGACATCAGATATCTCCTTTGCCATTCATCTTGATACTTCTAAAGAAATAAAAAACAGGCTGACTATTCTGAAAAAGAATGCCCTGCTCGGTATCATCCTTATCCTTATTTTGCTTTACTTGTTTATCGGGTTTCGAAATGCGGTCCTGACGGCCATAGGCATTCCTTTTACCTTCCTTTGTGCCTTTATCTTTATGCACGCGGCCGGCATAAGCCTGAATGTCATTGCTATCTTTTCCTTAGTCATTGCCCTGGGGATGATCGTAGATGATGCCATCATTGTCATTGAAAATGTCTACCGGAGGATGGAACACGGAATGCCCGCTCCGGAGGCGGCCATTGTCGGGGCAAGGGAAGTGGGCTGGCCGGTGGTTTCGGCTGTTCTGACCACGGTGGCCGCTTTTCTGCCCATCCTGTTAATGACAGGAATGATGGGCAAGTTTATGAGTGTTATTCCTAA
>JASEGY010000067.1 GCA_030019105.1 bacterium
TATCGGCACTTAAAAAATCGAGATTTTTCCCAAAGGGGTGTCGAAATCCACGTTAGATTTTTCAGATATCCGAAATTATCCTCTTGGTTTTGGAGCAGGAATTATTATCTTTCGGACTGTTAGTGCTAAGAGTAAAACAATCAATTCGCTCCTTAAACATCTTCTTGATTTATACCCCCCGTCCCAGATTAAAGGTAATCTCGTTATTATCACAGAAAATAGAATTCGCATTCGCCCCCCTTTCCAACTTTATAAAACCTCGTAGTGGATATTGACAGCAGCCCCAAAATGGTCAGGGCATTCAGATTGTGGAATATGGATTGCAGATTGCGGAATGTTCCCGATAATATCTGGCTCTGTTCTATTCTTTTGACATCTCATTCTCCTAAGGCAGAACAGACCTAACACCTCTAAAATCCCCTCCTTATCTTTAAAGCAAACGGCTTATCATACCAACGAATTTGCCAGAGCAAACAAAAAAGGCCTATTACAAAAGGATACAAAAAGCACTTCTTTTCTCCTCCTGGAATAGACCTTTTTATAAATTTCCCCTTATTAAATTAAAGATATCACAAATCCTTAAATTTGTCAATAAAAAAATACCGCCTGACTATCCGAATTCACTTGAAGCTTTTTAGTTTATGGTGTAAAATATAATGTAGTCAGTAGTCAGGGGAAGTCTATTCCCGCTCTATTCTGAATTCCGGTTCCTGACACTGGATATTAGCATAGTCCCACGTAAAGATGCAGGACGGTAATATGAAAGATTCCAAGCTCTTACATACGTGCAGTATACTTCTGCTTTTTTTGCTCCTCCTTCCCGGCTGTCGATCCGGGGATGAAGTAATGACTATCCGGCTCTGGGAATTCCCCCGCTGGCGTGAGGGGGATGAGCTGGACCGCTTTGTCTGGATCAAGCGTCAGACATCTGAATTTGAGGCGGCGCATCCCGGGGTCAAGATCGAGCTGACTGAGTTGACCTGGGATAGGGGGCAGGATAAAATCCGGATTGCCACCGTGGCCGGATTGGGACCGGACATCGTCTCCGGCAGCCTGCCGGTGGAATATATTGAAGCCGGCCTGGTGGAACCAATCGATGATTATCTGACACCGGAGGACAGGAAGGATTATTACCCGGCTGCCCTTAAGGCCTATACTTACAAAGGCCGGCACTGGGGCTGGCCCTGGCTTCTAACCGGCCAGATGCTCTTTTTGAATCTGGATATCTTTAAAGAACGCGGGGTGGAGCCTCCATGTGAACAGGAGTCAGGAGTCAGAAGTCAGGAGTCAGAAGAAAATCCGCAATCCGCAATCCGCAATCCACAATCCACTCACTGGACTTACGAAGAGTTTGTGGCTAAAATGAAGGCCATGACCTTTGATTCCGACCAGGATAAGCGGATAGATACTTTTGGCTTCGGATTTACGGTTACTCCCGGCACGACTGATATCTGGCCCTTTCTTTATATGGATGGCGGCCAGGCATTAAGTGATGACCTGTCGCAATATACCTTTGAGGAACCGCCCGGGGTCTCCGGCCTGAACCGACTGCGGGATTTGGTCCATACTTACCGTGTATCCTCGCCGGAGAGCGGCGGTCTAAAAACAACCGACCTCTGGCAGGCCTTTGCCAAACAGAGACGAATAGCCTGCGCCCCCTGGGGTATCTGGGCTATACCTGCCCTCAGGTTTGATGAGGCCAAAAAAGCAAAGGGATTAACTGAGGATGACTTCTTTGACTTCACTGTGGTTCCTTATCCTACCGGCAAGAGCGGCCAACCTTTAACCTTCATTGGGGTAAGCGGATTTATTGTCTTTAAACAGCCTGACCCGGCCAGGCGGGATATGTGCATGACACTGGCCAAGTTCCTTACCAGCGGTCAAAACCAAAAGGCCTTATCTGCTTATGGGGTTTTTCCTACCCGGGCTTCAGCCGGGAATCTTTATCCGGACGATCCCTACATGACGAAGGCCGCTAAAATCCTTCAGAATGGCATAACTGTCCCGGCTCATCCGGACTGGGCCAAGATCGATGAGACCATTCAGCGGCAGATCCAATTGGCTGTCTTAGGTGAAAAAAGTGGGGCCGCCGCCCTGGCTGATGCCGGCGCAGAGGTTAGGACTGTCCTGTCTCAATGCCTAAAGATCACCGCAGGCTTGAGGCAGACTGGACTTTGGGAGAGGGCGGGAAACTACCTGTATCTCTTTCTATTCCTGGCCGGAGCCTTTATCCTCTGGATAGGACTGAAGATGCGGGACATAAACGAATCCGCCCGCTTTGCCTATTCGGCTATTTCCCCGGCGGTGCTTATCTTCGCCGTTTTTCTGGCCTTCCCGGTCTGTCGGGCCTTTTTGCTGGCCTTTCAGGAATACGAGATCGGAGGCCCTATCTTAGGAAACTGGGTAGGAATAGGCAACTTTCAGTCCTTAGCCAAAAATGAAGTCTTCTGGAAATCCCTGAAGAATACCCTTATCTACACCGCCTTTACTGTTCCCATAAATGTCCTTATTGCCCTTATTCTGGCCAGTCTCATTCATCCTTTATCCAACCGCATGCGGACCTTTTTCCGGGCGGCCTATTATCTTCCCCATGTTACTTCCGTCGTGGTTATCTCCATGGTCTGGCGATGGCTATTTGATTACAATTACGGCCTCTTGAATCAGGTACTTACCGGTCTGGGCCTGGAAGGCCTTCACTGGCTGACTGATGTTCACCTGGCCCTGGGCAGCATTATTGGTTCCAGCCTGCTCTACACCCCTGGCGGTCCGATTATTATTTATTTGGCGGCTTTAGCGGCTATTCCTTCTTCTCTTCACGAGGCGGCCCGGATTGACGGGGCCGGGGCAATCCGCCGCTGGTGGAATATCACCATTCCCTTGCTTCGGCCGACTACCCTGTTTTTGTTAGTCACTACTTCCATCGCCTCCTTTCAGGTCTTTGCCCAGGTGCTTATTTTAACCGACGGAGGTCCTGGTTATGCCACCTCTGTCCTGGTTCATCGTATCTACACTACGGCCTTTCGAGACTTTGATTTTGGGTTAGCCTCGGCTATGGCCTTAATTCTATTTGTCGTTATTATGAGCATCTCTATCGTCCAATTTAAGGTCTTCAGGAAGGAATGGGAGTATTGATTTTGGTATTGACAAATTGGGCCTTGTGGACTAATTGGACTAATTGGACTGATTGGACATCGTGGACTATGTGGACTGTGTGGATTGTGAATTATGGACTGTGGACTCTATCCCGACTGGGCCCGAGCCGGCCTGGCGGGCCGAGCCGGCCTGGCAGCCCAAACGAGGAACAATGCCTCGCCATGAATCAGATATAGGAGGAAGCAAATGAACTCGAAACCAGACGACCCGCAAGGCCGAGCCGGCCTGGCAGCGAGTGCCCCGAACTTGAAACTCATTGGCACTCATGCCTTCTTATTTGCCTGGGCCACTATTTTTCTCCTTCCCCTGGTCTGGATGTTTATCACGGCCTTCACTCATCCGGAGAGTATCACTAAGGTTCCTCCTGATTTGCTTGGCCGGAACTATACCTTGATGAATTTCAAAGACCTCTTCAGTCATTCTGAGATATTACGCTGGCTTCTTAATTCTACTCTGATCAGCCTGGCAGTCACCTTTTTTCACCTTTTCTTTGATTCCCTGGCCGGGTATGCCTTTGCCCGCAAGGACTTCCCCGGCAAGACCATCCTCTTCTGGTCAATTATATCTCTAATGATGATTCCAGGGCAGGTCATAATTGTGCCCCTTTATTTAATGATGAGCAAACTTCACCTGCTTGATTCTCTCTGGGCGGTTATTTTGCCTGGTCTGGCCGGTCCTTTTGGGATATTTCTGATGAAGCAATATATGGAAGGCCTGCCGCGGGACCTGGAAGATGCGGCCAGAATGGACGGCTGCTCAGAAGCAGGTATCTACCGACATATCATCCTGCCCCTCTCGAAACCGGTCCTGGGAGCTTTGGGGATTTTCACTTTTATCACCTACTGGAATGCCTTCCTCTGGCCCCTTATTGTCCTCAATTCAGCCTCTCACTATACACTCCCTGTCGGCCTGGCCACGCTGCAGAGCAAACAGGTATTAGACTATGGTCTGCTTATGGCCGGAGCAGTTGTGGCCGCCGTGCCGATGATGATTATCTTTTTTGCTTTTCAAGGGTTTTTTGTTAAAGGCATCCGAATGGGGGCGCTCAAAGGATAGTGGCGAGTCTTAATCTGCTACCCCCCGATCTAACCTGAGGGCCTTCATCTGAAGCAACGAAAAGCCAAGAATAATGAGAAAGAGGATGTAGGCTATGGCTGAGGCATATCCGACCGCAAAGCGGTGAAAACCGGTTTCGTAAAGATAGTAGACAATAGTATAGGTACTCTTTAACGGCCCACCATTAGTCAAGGTAAATATTTCAGTGAAAACCTGAAATGATCTAATAGTATTTATGACTAAAACAAAAAGTATCATTGGCCTGAGATAAGGGAGGGTGATATGCCAAAATCTCCTCCCGGCCCCGGCCCCGTCCATGGCAGATGACTCATAAATCTCAGGCGGTATGGTCTGGAGTCCGGCCAGAAAAAGGACCATATAGTAACCAATTGCCTCCCATATATCCATTGCCATAATAGATGGCAGGGCTAGTTCAGGATTGACCAGCCAGCTTTGTGACTTAATTCCGAGAAAACTTAAAAAGTAATTAAGATAACCGTTAGGGGCGTATAACCCTTTAAAGATCAAGGCAATGACCACTATAGATATAATAGAAGGCATAAAGAATCCTGCCCGATAGATATCCTTGAAGGGAAGTTTTTGATTTATCAAAAGAGCCAGGCCAAGGGCCAGGATAGTAGTGACAGGTATGGTCCCAAAGACAAAGAAACCGGTATTTTGGAGGGCAATGCGAAAGGTGGGGTCAGAAATAAGAATACGATAGTTGTCCAGGCCAATCCACCTGGCTACCTCAGGCCGAAGAGGATTATAGTCCATAAAGCTCAGGATCAAAGCATGGCAAATGGGATAAGCCCAGAAGAGACTGAAGGTAATAAGCCAGGGAGATAGAAAAAGGAAGAGGGTGGTTTTTTTCATTTCGGATTAATGTATAGCTCTTAAGATAAATATTTTGGGGTAAGCGAATTCAAGATAGGCTATGTAGCTTTCGGAGTTAATCCTTTAGGATTTCATTAGTTATGAAAGGCTAAAGCCTGAACTCCAAAGGATAGCCAACCCCAAAATCTTTTTCTTAACCACTATAGTCAGTAGTACAGCTTGGCGGAAATATCTCGTCGGTTTGAGGAGTTTGTGTCTGCACGTTTCCAGAATTATTTTATCATAGGAGAAAGACCCTGTCAAGTTTTTTTCTTGACTTCGCGATTTCTCCGGTTTATAATTAGTTGCAGCTTCGCCGGTTATAGAGGCATAAACTCTCGGAGGAACACTTTTGGAAGATATAAAGAACTATACCTTAGATGAACTAAAAGAATTCCTGACAACTAAAGGCTATCACCAGTTTTATGCCAAACAGATTTTTAGTTGGCTTTATAAAAAGAGACTGGAAGACTTTGATGAAATGACCAATATTTCCAAGGAAGGCAGGAGATTCCTTAAAGAGAATTTCTATTTCTCTCAACTAAAGCTGCTAAAAAGAGAAATTTCCCGGGATGGCACAGAGAAATTCTTATTTAATCTGCCGGACAATTCTGGTATAGAGACTGTTTTTATCCCGGAAGAAAAGAGAAGAACCCTCTGCCTTTCTACTCAGGTCGGATGCAGGTTCAACTGCAAATTCTGCCTTAGCGGGCAGGGGGGATTTAAAAGGAATTTAACAGTTTCTGAAATAATAAACCAATACCTGGCTGTGGCTGATCTAATTGCCCCGGATAAAATCACCAATGTTGTCTTTATGGGCATAGGAGAACCCTTAGATAATTTCGAGCATACCCTCAAGGCCATAGAGATATTTATGGAGCCATTAGGTATCTATTTGGGGAAAAGAAAGATATGCATCTCAACCTGCGGGCTGATCCCGCAAATAAAAAAGCTGTCTGATTTAAAATTAGGCATTAAACTTTCCCTTTCTTTGCATTCCCCTGATGATAATATCCGGACACAAATTATGCCTGTAAATAAAAAACACCCTTTAGGCGAAGTTATCAAGGCAATAAGAAGCTTTAGTAATCAAAAATATCCCATTACCTTTGAGTATATTCTGATTAAAGGACTTAATACCAGAAAAGAGGATACCTTAGAACTGGCCAAACTATTGAGGGGGATAAATTACATAATTAACCTTATTCCTTACAATGCACCTGCTTCCCTGAAACCTGGTTTCTTGAAGGAACCAGGTTTCAGGGAGCTAAAGCCGCCTCTTCCCGAAGAGGTCGATAATTTCAAGGAGGAGCTTATAAAGAAAGGGATCTTCGCTTCAGTAAGAAAATCAAGGGGTGAGGATATCAATGCTGCCTGCGGGCAGTTGCGGGCTTTATGGAAGGGAAACGGGAGCATTTACTGATTTAAATGAAAGCTCCTCTGCCTGCTTAATTGACTCAAATATGACCAGATGTTCCTTTTTAATCTTTGTTATATTTTCCGGGGGGTAGCATCTTTTTGACCTCAGGTTGCCCACACACCTGGCCTCTATTTCATATTCACAATAAACACATCTTAGTTTGAGCGGTTCTTGAGACAATATCTCGAATTTGGGGGCAAGAAACTGTCTTTCCTTAAAAGAAGCGCAGTTCTTATTGGCACAAGCCAGGCCATGTCTGCTTTTATATATCTCCTTATTTTTTCTCTGATCCGGACCTTCTTCCACCGGAAGCTTTTTAGCGCCCAACAGAAAGGAAGTTATGGCCATGCGGATAGGCACTCCCCTGGCCGCTTGTTTAAAATATATCCCTCGAGGATCAGTATCTACTTCAGGAGCAAGTTCATCCACCCGGGGCAGGGGATGCATGACTATTGTCTCCTTGAATTTGGCCTCGGCCAGGGTTTTTTTGTCTATCACCGGATAGGATGAAGGTTTTTCGGTCCCAGGGACAAATCTTTCCTTTTGAACCCTGGTGACATAGAGGATATCAATGTTGCGCACCAGTTCTTTTCCTTTGGCCGAAAACCCGACAAAACTTTCTTCCGGAAATGAGAGTTGAACAGGTTTGCTGGGACTCATATAAAGAAGATCTAATCCCTCTTTAAGAAATTTTATATCAGACCGGTTGAGTTGAACCGGTTCATAGCCATATTCTGTTTTTAGTTTGGTCAGGAGGTGGGGGGGCATATCCAGGTCGGCGCCAGGGGCGCAAATAATTTCAGCTCCAAACATGGCCAGGCCATAAACCAGGGAATGAACCGTTCTACCATTTCTAAGGTCCCCGCAAAGGGCCACCCGTAGTCCCTTGATATGTCCTTTTTCTTTTTTTATGGTGTACAGATCGCACAGGGTTTGAGTTGGATGCTGATGCCCTCCATCCCCGCCGTTTATGACCGGCACAGGGGTATATTCCGCAAATGCCCTGGCCGATCCTTCCCAGGGATGCCTGATAACGATAATATCGACATAAGAACCAATCACCCTGGCGGTATCAGCTAAGCTTTCTCCTTTGGCTAAAGAAGAGGTGTCCGCCTCAGAAACACTAATCACTCTGCCTCCTAACCGGTGCATGGCTGTCTCAAAGGAGAGCCGCGTCCGCGTGCTTGGTTCAAAAAAGAGAGAAGCCATAATCCGGTTACTGCAAAGAGATGAATATGGACTAAGTGACTCCTCCATCTGATTGGCTAAAGAAAAGATGGCTTCAATTTCCTGAAGGGATAAATCCTCTATGGCTAAAAGGTCTCGCTTGTTAGATTCCATTAGTTATTCTCTCCCCCTATGTATAAATGTCAGTGGTCAGTGGCAGCACAGGACGACAAACTCCTGACTCCGGACTATTATATCCTATTTAAGCGAATTTGGCAAGAAGAATATACTTGACAAAGGAGAACAATATATTATATATTATTGACGGTACGGTAAAAAGGAGTCAGTAGAAACCAGGTTTTTTGAAAAAACCGGGATGGTTCACCTTACTGTGAAAGCTTGCGGCTAAAAATTATCATTAACTTTCCGGAGTTAATCCTTTAGGATTTCATTAGTTATGAAAGGCTAAAGCCTAAACTCCAGAAAGAACGCAAGGTTTCACAAGAAAATGGACGATTTTTGAACCGTCCCAAAAAACCTGGTTTCTGGGAGCCGGGATGTAAGCCAATCTGAGACACTATAGACTTCATGAAAAAGATTTTGGGGTTGGTTATCCTTTGGAGTTTAGGCTTTAGCCTTTCATAACTAATGAAATCCTAAAGGATTAACTCCGAAAGCTACATAACCTGTCTTGAATTCGCTTACCCCAAAATATTTATCTTAAGAGCTATACCCAAAAGAGGAGGTTTCAATTAATGGATGTTCAAGAGATCATTAATAAGATAGAGGCAATTGAGGTTCCCCGGGTAAAAAAGGCGGCCATTGCCTATTCGGGCGGCCTGGATTCAGCTCTGGGGGTTATGCTGTTAAGAAAAAAATATATGGCCGAAGAGATTGTCCCCATTACGGTGGATGTCGGCCAGGGAGAGGAAGAAATCCGTGTCAGTCAGGAGAAAGCAAAGACGCTGGGTATTGATCCGATTCTCATTGACGCCAGGCAGGAATTCAGTGAGCAATGGCTGGTTAAGGCTATTCACGCTAATTCTGATTATAATGGTTATCCTGTTTCCACATCTATGACCAGACAGCTTGTGGCCAGGGAAGTAGCCCAATTATCCAGGAAGCAAGGCTGTGACGCTATTATGGAAGGCTCAACTGGTAAAGGAAATGACCAGTACCGCATGCATAATGTTTTCAAGCTCTTTGCCCCGAAATTGAAGGTATTGGTGCCGGTGAGGGACTTTGATCTTACCAGGGGGGAAGAAGAACAGTTGTGTCAGGCCTGGGGAGTGCCGGTTACTGAAGGCATTACCGGTGGTGATGACAAAACTATGTGGTGTCGTTCCATTGCCAGTGGCGCGGTTGATCTCAACCAGAAAATCCCGCGGGATGTATGGATGTGGTACTGCCCGCCTGTGGAGGCGCCGGATAAACCTGCCCGTATTGAATTGAAATTTGAGGGGGGTATCCCGGTCGCCTTGAATGGAAAAGAAATATCCCTGGAAGAGATTATTACCGAGTTGAACCTGATCGGGGGAACCAATGGCATTGGCAAGATTGACATGTGCGAGGATGGCATCATGGAGCTCAAGAGCCGGGAAATATATGAAGCCCCGGCTGCCCATATTATCCTTAAACTCCATCGTGACCTGGAACAATTCTGCCTGACCAAAGATGAAATACAGTTCAAGAAAATGATCGATGCCAGGTGGGCTTACCTTGTTTATCACGGCATGTGGTTTCATCCTTTAAAAAAGGCATTAGATGCCTTTATCTCTGAAACCCAGTCCGTAGTCAGCGGCGACTATAGAGTGGAATTGTATAAAGGCAACATTGACATCGTTTTCCGTGAATCTGCTACTTCCCTCTTTACCCCTGAGATCCGTTCGATCAAGAGCCGTGGATTTAACCAGCAGATGTGTGCTGATGCAGCTCATATTCGTGGGTTGCCCTTTGAGATACTGGCCCAAAGGGCAAAGGGCAAAGGGCAAAGAGAGATGACAGGGGGCACTTGCGGGTAGAAACCAGGTTTCTTGAAGAAACCGGGACGGTTCAAAAATCGTCCATTTTCTTGTGAAACCTTGCGTTCTTTCTGGAGTTTAGGCTTTAGCCTTTCATAACTAATGAAATCCTAAAGGATTAACTCCGGAAAGTTAATGATAATTTTTAGCCGCAAGCTTTCACAGTAAGGTGAACCATCCCAAGAAACCTGGTTTCTGAATCCCAGGTTATTGAGAAGATGCAGCAAGAATATTAGGAGAAAATGAAGGTGATAAAAGGCAATCTCGTTTTAGAAGACGGCACCCGGTTTGAAGGTGAAATCTTTGGAAGCTCTACGCCGGTCTCAGGAGAAGTGGTATTTAATACCGGCATGGTAGGCTATCCGGAATCATTTACGGACCCTTCTTATCAAGGACAGATACTAACACTGACTTATCCTTTGATCGGAAACTATGGGGTTCCTCCCTCTGAAAGAGATGAATTAGGGCTTCATACTTACTTTGAATCCGAGGCCATTCATATCAGGGGGCTGGTTGTATCTGAATATTCTAAAAATTACAGCCACTGGAATGGAGTAAAAACGCTTAACAAATGGCTCCAGGAGAATAATGTCACCGGTATCGCCGGGATTGATACCAGAATGCTCACTAAAAAACTCCGCCAAAAAGGGGTACTGCTGGGCAAAATACTGCCGGAAGCAGAAGATATAGAATTATATGACCCCAACACCATCAACCTTGTGGCAGAGGTAAGTATCAAAGAACCAATCACCTATAGCCGGGGAAATAAACGGGTGGTCCTGGTTGACTGTGGATGTAAAAATAATATTATTCGAAGCCTTGTTCAAAGTGGGGTAGAAGTCTTACGGGTTCCCTGGGATTATGATTTTATGCAGGAGGACTTTTCAGGACTCCTTATCTCTAACGGCCCCGGAGATCCCAAGATGGCCAAATTTACCATAGAAAATGTTAAAAGGGCGATGGAATTAGACCTTCCCATTATGGGCATCTGTCTGGGCAATCAGATTCTGGCCTTAGCCGCCGGGGCGGATACATATAAACTCAAATTCGGCCATAGAAGCCAGAATCAACCCTGTCTGGAAGTAGGCACCAAACGATGTTACATTACCTCCCAGAACCATGGTTATGCGGTCAACAGCAAAACCTTGCCCCATGGCTGGACGGAATGGTTTATTAATGCCAATGACGAAACCAATGAAGGAATTCGACATGACTGGAAGCCCTTCAGAAGTATCCAGTTTCATCCGGAGGCCACCCCCGGGCCGGTGGATACAGGCTGGATATTTGGCCGGTTTGTAGAGATGATGGGAAGATATAGTGTGTAAGAAAAAGATTTTGGGGTTGGTTGAGGATTGGAGTTTAGGCTTTAGCCTTTCATAAGTAATGAAATCCTAAAGGATTAACTCCAAAAGTCGAATAGCCTATCTTGAATTCGCTTACCCCAAAAACATTATCTTAAAAGCTATAGTAAAGGGGTTATCCAGAGGAGGCGGAGTATGATCCGAACCTTAGAAAGGATAGATGTTTCTATTCCTAATCCAATCTTTAAGTCAGCCGAGCAATTAGCAAAAAGGCTTGGTATGTCTCTTAGCAAGTTCTATACAGCCGCACTTGCTACTTATGTAGAAAGCCACCAGGGAGCTGATGTGACAGAGAGGCTCAATCGAATTTATGAAACAGAGTCATCTACCCTTGATCATGGGTTGATTAAAATCCAGGCTGCTTCATTGGAAGGTGAAACTTGGTGGGGCACTGATAATGAGCATGGAGCTTGGCTGCGTTTATCGGGTCAAAGACTGGAAGACGCGTATGGCGAAGACGAACCTGAATATTCATTAGACTTACTCAAAGAGGTAAATCCTGATTATGAAGCAAGGTGACGTGATCCTTGCGTCAATTCCACAGGCTGATGGAAGACTAAAGGACAGGCCTGCTAATGCATTTTCTTATTGCGCTGGAACAAACCGAAGCCGGCTTCTCGGTGCAGGTGCCTGACTTAGCTATAGTAACGTATGGAAAAACTATTGACGAGGCTAAACTTGCAGCTATCGAGGCAATCAAAATAAACCTGGACGCCTATCAGGAGGCAGAAAAAGAGGTTCCAGAGAGAAAACCTGTGTCAGCCCATTTGAGAAATCCGGATTTTGCAGATTTATTATTTGCATATATATAGCTCTTAAGATAAATATTTTGGGGTAAGCGAATTCAAGATAGGCTATAT